>JAGVDA010000419.1 GCA_020058975.1 Thermosynechococcus sp. WC_1
AAAGCTGGGGATTGACCCAGACGAGGTTTAGATAGGCGTAAGATTCTGTATTGCCGTTTCCATAAAGATTTGGGCTTGCTTAATTAAGACTTCAGCGTCTAGCAGTGAAAGATCCGGCTGAGGGTCATAATCTGCGCGAGTACGTTGGGCTTGAGCATCTATCAACTGACGGTGGAATTCAGTTGGTATTTTGCCTGTTCTGGCTAAATATTGCCCAAAAGCGCTTATGACGGCAGCATGACTAGAAAAGGATAGCCCCTCTTGATCTAAAAGTGCTTCCGCAATATAGAACATGGCATAGTAAGCGCGAGAAACTGCAAAGTCATAGAATCCTTGCTGAATTAAACTTTGTGCTGCTTCAAGGCTACGTTGTGCTTTATCTAGCAACGCTTGTTGTTCTGGGGTCATATTAAAATCCCTTCCTGCCGTATATTTCGCAAAAGGGGCGAGTTCTCATTTTCAAAGCGCGATCGCGGGATGAAGAGGCGGGAAATCAGCAGGTTATGGTCTAGGCAAAGTTGGGCAACGAAGTGACTGGTTCGGTCAAGTTCTGAGGTGGCGTTAACAGGATCTTGCAGCACAATCAACACATCTATGTCAGATGAAGTTGTTGCATCTCCTCGCGCTTGAGAACCAAACACGATGACGCGATCCAGTCTTCCTTGATATTCCTGCTGAAGATACTCTCGTAATAGAATGAGAATATTCAGAGTTTTTCGTTGGGTTTGAAGCATAAGAGATTTAGAGCGCTAACAATGCACTATTTTTCAGGTTTAATAGATGGCTTTCTGACCTTAGACATATATTTTTCAAAGTCTGCGTAGGTATCTACTACTAGCGCCTTATCTGTCCTGATACCAAGCTTGTTAAGGGCGATCGCATCTTCAGTAAATAGGAAATAAGGAGAAACTTCCTTAGTGTTTGGTGGCTTATTGTAGTAATCGCTAAACTCTTTAATACATTTTTGTTTTGCTAATTTACTGCCAAAATTAGATTTTATACATTTTTCAAAAAAAGGTTGATACCACTGTTCAGCAAATTTCGTAGCTACGGACTTAGGCATAAAAGCTAAACGACCAATCCCAGTTTTTTCTTTGCTTAGATTTTCGCAACGATATACTGTAGTACGAAAATATAGCTTTTCATAGACTTCATTATTTTGAGATGAGTTTCTTGGCTGCGCGTGAACTTGATAATAGGTATATTTTCCATCCCGAACAGACATTATTTTCTTAGGTTCAGAGTATAGAGAGTCATAACATTTTGCAACTGGATTTAACTTCGCTGGCTTTACTGTGACTGCATAAGATTGACTATTAGACTGAGTTTTCGTAAGTATTTGAGTAAGCCATCCTAGTAAAACAAAAATAAAGAATCCAAAAAAAATAAAAGTAGCTTTTTTCCCTAAAATCATATCTATATCCCTTGAACATAAAACTTAGGATTTTTGAATTCACCTCTTAACTTAAATTCAAAGTGTAAATGAGGACCTGTAGAATTTCCAGTAGAACCAACATACCCAATAATTTGACCCTGCTTTACCGTTTGCCCAGGTCGAACCAATATTTGAGATTGGTGAGCAGAACAAGTAACGCTGCTGTTTCCATGATCGATACAAGTATAGTTTCCATACCCACCCGTCCAATCAGCAAGTATTACCGTACCGCAATTTGATGCCCTAATCGGTGTGCCATAGCCATCACCAAAATCAATCCCAGCGTGAAAACGCTCATCTCCAGTAATCGGGTGAATTCTCCAGCCAAAATTACTCGTCACTGAGCCACCCGTAGGCCGAATGAATTGCCGAGGCTTGCCATCGCAGGATACAGGCTGCGATGGCTGATTCAGCCCACCACCATCACAACCATCGCCCTGACCACCGCCAGCCGCAGCAGCACCGTCCTTGCTAAACTCAGCCTTCGCTGCTGCTGTCCCCTCATATCGCCAGTGCCAAGGCTCATTACCCGCCCCTTGATTCGCTGCACCCGTATAGCTCTGGATAAACCCGTAGTTTTTTGCATTTTGCTTTAGCCATGCATAGGCCGGAGTGTTTTGAAATGAGGCATCCAGGTTTACGTTATCACCAACACCAATATCTAGCGCATAGCCCGTGTGGTGTTCTGAGTAGCCAGGAGGCGCACTCACTTTAGCCGCCTTTTCTTGAGAACCAAGCTTGTTCACCTGATTGACCCACAGCGTTTCTTGCTCCTTCACAGAGCGATAGCCAGACACCACAGTTAGGTCAATGCCAGCCTTTGCCGCATCTTTGCGCATTTTGTTGAACTCCGTCGCTGCATCCTTGTGTAGCGTTTCTGTGCGATTCAACGACGGAGCTGTTACGACAGAACTTAGGTCGCTGCTGTTAGCTTCAGTCTGAGGTTTATAGCCATATTTATCTTTAGACTTATCCTCACTGATACTGCCTTGAGGAGAACAGCCAGCACCACCACCGCCAGCATTCGGTTCAAGACCTTGAGCAAGACTGGCAAAGGGACTATTCTTAGGCACTGTATCTGGCCCAAACAAAATCCACTGCCCTTCTTTCGCTTTGCCAAACACTGGCATCGGGAATGGCC
This sequence comes from Thermosynechococcus sp. WC_1, assembly GCA_020058975.1. Taxonomy (GTDB): domain Bacteria; phylum Cyanobacteriota; class Cyanobacteriia; order Thermosynechococcales; family Thermosynechococcaceae; genus JAAURS01. The sequence goes on from JAGVDA010000419.1 coordinate 2,577, forward strand.
CAAAACAATGAGCGCTATCAGATTCATCGAGGGGTACATAAACCGAGAAGTAGAGCGCAAACTCAATTTCACCCGCCAGCTCATCAATCTTTTCCAGCACGACTTTTGGATTTTTGCCCAGCGGGAATCGTCCGGTTGGCTCCTCATCACAGATCGCAGCGCCCAGCCCAGAACCACCCGAGACTTTTTGCTCTTTAGAAATCCATCGAATATTGGTCGTGGGCGTTAGGCCATTACGTCTAACCTCAATATGAGCGCAGGACTGCTTTTCTCCCAGACAGGGGATGCTCATATTCTTTAGGTTGCCAGAAGCCGTATTGTCGATATTGCGCTCATGGCAATCGGCTGTCACAGAACAGGGAGACATCCCAAAGCCAATATCGAAGGGTACAAACCAATCCAAGATCGACAGCGGGTTCATCAACGGAAACTGGCTTAGACCAGGAATGTCTGAGATTTTAGCCACATCGATCCCAGGCAGTTGAGAGAGCGATGTACTGCTTAAGCCTGGAATCTGACTAATACCGAACTGTGCCAGCTCACCGCCAAGCTGTCCGAGCTGACCTTGAAGAAATGGGGCAACG
>JAGVDA010000186.1 GCA_020058975.1 Thermosynechococcus sp. WC_1
CTTCAGCCCAACGAAGTCAAAACCTACCGATTTGACGGCGGCATAGACGAAAAACTGACTGCCACGCTCACAGGAGAAAGCGCTACATTTAGCCTTTTGAAGTCAGACTTAACTCCGGTCGGGCGCAATAGCCAAAGAACCACAAATTGGCTGGGCACACTCTCGCAAACGGATACCTACGCAATCCAGGTACAAAATTCTTCAGCCACTCAGTCTCAGCCGTTTCAGCTCATGGTGGCACTCTCTAACCCCGCAGCAGCAATTCTATCGCCTACGGTTATACCCTCAGCGTCTGCCAGCCCATCCCCCGCTCCCACAGCGGTTGCTCCTACCATCGAGACTGCACCCCTCACATTTGACGAAGGGTCGATTCAGCGTTTGACGGGGCAATTGGCTCCCGCTCAGATTCAGCGCTATACGGTAATGGCGATCGCAGGGCAGGTGCTTTCCGCTGCCGTGACGGATAATCAGGCGGTGACGTTAACCATCCGAGACCCTGCCGGACAGCCCCTCAATAGCGCTCAAAACGTTTTGAACTGGCAAGCGTTAGTATCAGAGCCAGGGGTCTATCAAATTGATGTGGTGCCCATTGATAATGCCCAGCCTACGGCCTTTGGGGTTGAGATTGGTCTAAAGCAGCCTTAGCCTGTTGTGGCGGTGTGGGTCAGATGGGCAATCGCCGTTTCTAACTCAGGTGGAAACTTTCGCAGAATTTTGTGCTTGTGACGATCAATCGGCACATTTACGATGTGACCTGACACGTAGCAAACATCGGTATCCAGCGCACAGACATGTTGTATCCAGTTCAGCCGAATCCCTGTCATTGGCTCTAGGCGCGATCGCACACAGACATGCTGCCCCATTTGAACCGCCTGTCGATAGGCGAGGTGTAGATCGACCACGGGCAAATCACAGCCCATCGCCACCAGATCGGCAAACTCAACGCCAACTGACCTTAACGCCGCAACGCGAGCTTCCTCCATCCAGGCGAGATAAGTGCCGTGCCAAACCACCCCTGCATAGTCTGTGTGGTGCGGCTGCACAATCACAGGGTATTCAAGCCAATCGTCAGTCTGTAAAGGCAGTACACCCATGCTGTTATTCCGGAACCGAAACTGATTCTACCTCTACCGTGTGGGCAGCAGCAGCGTTTGTCGCAGCCGAAGGGGGTGGCACATCAGCATTCGGCTGACGCGCTTTCATTTTGTCAATCACAATTTGAGAAACCTCAGCCACCAACAGCGTTACTAGCGCAATATCGTCAATTTCTCCAATAATCGGCAGAAAATCAGGGGAAATATCAATGGGATTCATCAGATAGGCTAAAGTGCCCAACACAATCCACCAGCGATACTTAGGATTGCGCAGCGTATTGCGATACCAGTTATATAAAGTCTGCATCGGAAGCCTCATGGGGTTTATTTTTAGAGAATGTTTATATCGTTTCAAACGTAGGCGATTTTGTAAGGTGTGGGTACCCCTACAGGGGTGATCTCGACCCAAAGTATATTAAGCTGGGCAAGATATCGTAGCGTTGAAGATCAGAAAGTTTTTCTTTCTCCGCTAGGGTCAGATTAAAACGTTGTTCATTGAATCTAGGGAAATGCCGTGAACTTCGGTGACATTATCCAAAAGGGCGGCCCAGCTATTTGGCCTCTTCTATTTCTGTCTATTCTGTCGATTGGCACAATTATCGAGCGTCTATGGTTTTGGAGTGTAATCCTTAGAGGCGAACGCAAAACGGCTGACCAGATTTTGGAAGCCGCCCGACGTGACTGGGATGAAGCCACCCATTTAGCCCGACAAGTCACGGCTCAGCCGATGGGTCGATTTTTGTATACGCCTTTGCGCCTTGCCAATAAAGAACCCGAAATTTTTCGCCTTGCCCTAGAAGCCTCCGCCGATGAAGAGCTGAACTCGATGCGGCGCGGGCATAAGGTGCTAGAGGCCGTGATTGCGATCGCCCCGCTTTTAGGGCTACTCGGCACTGTTTTGGGTCTAATCCAATCCCTCACTGGCCTGAACGGGGGCGGAACATCCTCTCTGGCAAACGTCCCTAATGGGATCGCCGCAGCGCTGATTAGTACGGCTGTAGGTCTAATTGTGGCGATTGTGTCCCTGGCCTTTTATCGTCTATTTCAAGGGCTGTTGTTTCACCAATCCCTCATTTTTCGGCGAACCGGTAATGAGCTTGAGCTAACCTATCGACAGTTTTGGCTACAGTCTCAGACTATGGCAAGCACTGCCCAGTCCAGCGGCTTTGAAGGCACTAAAAAACTGACGGGTTATTAAATCACCTGTGCGTTATCGTCTCATTAATTTAAGCATTGTGTTTTCTGAGCTAGAGCCGATATGAAAGTCAATATAGAGCCTGATGATTTAGACGTTCGCATTGAAATTATTCCGCTCATTGACATTATTTTCTGCATTTTGGTCTTTTTTCTTCTGGGCGCTGTCAGCACGGCGAAAACAGAGGGCTTAAATGTAGATTTACCCCAGGCTAGCTCTGCCCAGACTCAGTTTGGCGACACGCTCATCGTTGAAGTAGACGTTTTGGGGCAAATTATTATCCAAAACACCGTTGTTTCTAAAGATCAGCTTTCACAGCTTTTAGCGGCCTATGTGGCACAGAAACCTCAGGGCGTTGTGGTGTTTCAAGCTGACAAACGACTGAATTATGAGACGGTGATTGGTTTATTTGACCTACTACGCAAGGTCGGCGGTACGCGCGTTGCGTTAGGCACCACAGATCGTGTGGCGACGCCTCAGCCAGGGAGCGGCATTCCTGGTGGAGGCGTAACCCCCAATCAAGATCCGCTCAATCTAGGTCAGCCCATAGCCCCAACCGTTACGCCGATTTTGCCTTTACCTTCGACTGGTGGAGTGCCCAATAATTCTGGCGCTCCACCACTGCCAAATCCAAATCCTTCAGTTCTGCCGCAAGTGCCAACCCAGGGAGCCTCATCTGCACCTTTGACCCAGCCCTAATTCCCTCGGTTTAACCGAACTACGGTGTATACATAGGTCCTAAAGTTTCCATTACATAAAGATTTTTGCCATAAACCGATTCATAAATCCCCTCTTGGGAGGGGCAGGGGTGGGTTAGTCAGTTGCGCCATGCCTAACCCACCCCTCCCTACGGGCAACCCTCCGAGGAGGGGATTTTTCTCAGACTTGTGTATCTACGGTAGGTCTAAACCGAGAAAAGCTCAAATACTGCTATTTATTGGGTTAAAGTCAGGCTGCGATCGCCCCCCTCAAGGATAAAACGCCAGATGCGGCAAACCGAGCGACTCATCCCAGCCCATCATAATGTTTAGGCACTGCAACGCCTGACCTGCCTGACCCTTAATGAGATTATCGATCGCCGAAACCACAATCACTCGTCCCGTGCGCTCATCCACCTCAACACCGATGTAGCAAAGATTTGTGCCACACGCCCACTTGGTTTGAGGAAAGACGCCTACAGGCAGCACTCTCACCCACGGGGAGCTTCGATAGAACGCAGAGTAAATGGTAATAAGGTCTTCTGCCACCAAACCTGGATCGCGCAGTTTAGCGTAGACCGTCGCCAAAATACCGCGCGGCATGGGGACTAGGTGAGGCGTAAACTGCACCATCATCTCTTGACCCGACAGCTCGCGGCAGGTCTGCTCAATTTCTGGCGTATGGCGATGGTGCGCAATGCCATACGCCCCAATCGAACCATCCGCTTCTGACAGCAGCATCGGAATTTTACCCTGCCGTCCACCGCCCGAAGTCCCAGATTTTGCGTCAATAATAACGCTATCGGGCTGGATAAACCCCTGCTTGAGAAGGGGAGCAAGTGCCAAAAGGCTCGCGGTTGGGTAGCAGCCCGGACAGCCCACCAGTTGGGCATTCACCAAACGACTACGGTTTAGCTCTGGTAAACCATAGACCGCCTTTGCAGCAACGGCCTGATCGGTACGAGACTGACCATACCAATGCTCATAGGTACTAAGGTCTGTAA
>JAGVDA010000029.1 GCA_020058975.1 Thermosynechococcus sp. WC_1
GGGGGACAGTCTCTCATTCGCAACTTTGTCTACCACATCTGTGAGTGCGAACCCACCTGGACGACCGATGCCTTTGTAGAAGAAGCTATCCGCGAGATTCGCGCCAGAGTGGGCGACAAGCGAGTGCTGCTGGCGCTCTCTGGCGGTGTTGACTCCTCTACGCTGGCGTTTTTGCTGCACCGCGCCATTGGCGATAAGCTGACGTGCATGTTTATTGACCAAGGCTTTATGCGAAAGCTAGAGCCAGAGCGACTGGTTAAGCTGTTTAAGGACGAATTTCATATTGCGGTGGAATACGTCCATGCCCGCGATCGCTTTTTAGCCCGCATTGAAGGCATTACCGACCCAGAAGAAAAACGCAAGCGGATTGGGCACGAGTTTATTCAGGTCTTTGAAGAAGAATCACGGCGGCTAGGACCGTTTGACTACCTCGCCCAAGGCACGCTCTACCCAGACGTGATTGAATCTGCCGACACCAACGTTGACCCCGCAACCGGAGAACGTGTTGCGGTCAAAATTAAGAGCCATCACAACGTAGGTGGGCTACCCAAAGATCTGCGGTTTAAGCTAGTCGAGCCACTCCGCAAGCTCTTCAAAGATGAAGTGCGTAAGTTAGGCCGTGTGCTGGGCTTACCGGATGAAATTGTGAAGCGGCATCCGTTTCCTGGGCCTGGGTTAGCCATTCGCATCATTGGTGAAGTGACAGCAGAGCGCCTCAATATTTTGCGAGATGCAGATTTGATTGTGCGTCAAGAGATTAACCGCGCTGGGGTCTATCATGATTACTGGCAAGCCTTTGCGGTACTGCTTCCGGTTCGCAGCGTTGGCGTAATGGGTGACAAGCGCACCTATGCCTACCCCATTGTGCTGCGCCTGGTTTCTAGCGAAGACGGTATGACCGCAGACTGGTCTCGTGCGCCCTACGAGCTGCTGGAAAAGATCTCTAATCGCATCGTCAATGAGGTCGAAGGGGTAAACCGAGTGGTATACGACATTACCTCAAAACCACCTGGCACCATTGAATGGGAGTAAATCTAGGGTTTGTAGGGGCAAGTGGTAGCTTGGGTTTCTAAACCCAAGTTCTAACCCGTGGAGTATCGTAGAGCAAAAATATCAGGCGGCACCTATTTTTTCCGCTGGTCACGCATCATCGGCGATCGTTTTGTGTGTGAGCCTCAGAATTTTGGGTTGCTTCGGTGATCGTTTTGGTACGTGATGCAGCGGCATCCGTTTGCGATTGATGCGGCGGTCTTCTCTCAACCCTTTGACTAACTCGACAATGGCTGCTCAGGTCGATTCGTGGCTTTGTCTGCGACAAACTGCGATCGCATTAGATAATGCAGCCAGTCGTTGCTATTTTTTGTAACCCCCTTCATCTCCGCAATTTCCTCCGCCAGAATGGTGATGGTCTGTCGAATTTGCGCCTCGGTGTGGTCACAGCTCAAGAAGAACCGTAGACGAGCCGCATCGTAGGGTACAGAAGGATAAATCATCGGCTGGGCATTAATGCCGCGCAGCAGCATCGCCTGAGAAAGCTGCACTGCTTTATAGGGGTCGCCAATAATAATGGGTACTACGGGCGAGTCGTGGCTGGTGCCCGTATCAAACCCCTGTGCCTTTGCCAAAGATAAAAACAGTAGGGTGCGTTCTTGCAGTCGCGTCACCCGATCCGGCTCGGACTGAAGCTTTTGGAGCGCCACTAACGCGGATGCCGCATTGGAGGGAGTCATGCCGACGCTGTAGACAAACCCAGGCGAAGTGTATTTAAGGTACTCCACCATTACAGTAGAAGCTCCAATGTAGCCCCCGCAGCTTGCAAAGGATTTGCTCAAGGTGCCCATCCACAAATCCACATCGGTACGGGCTACCCCAAAGTGTTCCCCTACGCCTCGCCCCTGACGACCCACTGCCCCAATGGAATGGGCTTCATCGACCAGCAAAAAGGTCTTAAAGCGCTTCTTAAGTTCAATAATCTCTGGTAATGGCGCTAAATCGCCATCGGTACTGTAGACCCCTTCCACGGCAATCAGTACCTTTTCAAACTCATGGCGACGGGTTTGAAGAATTTGCTCTAGCGATCGCACGTCATTATGGACAAACGGAATGGTAGTTGCGCCGGAAAGCGTACAGCCGATTTGAATGCTGTTATGGCTGAGGGCATCGCACACAATTAGGTCGTTTTTACCAAACAGATGCCCAATGGTGCTGACGTTAGTGGTGTGTCCGCCAATGTAGACAATGCAGTCTTCGGTGCTGAGGAAATCGGCGATCACCCGTTCTAAATCTTGATGAATAGAGCGCTCCCCAGACACCACGCGACTGGCTGAAACCGAGGTGCCATAGCGATCAATGGCGGCTTTTGAGGCTTCCGAAACCGCTGGATCTCCTGATAAACCTAGGTAGTTATAGCTAGAGAAATTGACCACATCTTGCCCCTCAATGGACGTGGTGTCTTTGGCAATGCCGTCATGTACTGTAAAAAATGGGTTCCCAATTTTCTTGCCTTGCTCTAGATATTCCTTAAGGTTCAGGTACTCCGGTGACAGCTCAAACTGATAAAACTCTGGCGGAATCGCTTGGATTTGTGCCGATCCATTTGCGCCAGCGGTTGAGGGTTGATGACCGTTCCCCGATGCCTTAAGAGACGCTTGTATCACGTTTGGCGCTGCTGCTTGAGCCGCCGCAGTGCTAGATTCCACCGTAGGGGATGCTGTTAACGCTTGAGGGGGAGAAGGCTGTGTTGAAACGGCGTTGGTGAGAGTTGAACCAGCCGACAGCACCTCCTGCTCAATGTAGTTAATGAGAGAACCAACCGTAGGGTAGTCCGTCGCCAGGGTAATAGGAAAAGAGCAGTTCAGGCTGGCCTGAAGCCGACTCTTCATTTCCATCCCCATCAGAGAATCCATCCCCAAGTCTGTAAAGCTTCGGTCTAGCTCAATCTCTTCAGGGGAGCTGAGTCCCATGACCTTGGCGATTTGAGTCTGCACATGCTGCGTTAATAAGCCCCGCCGCTCTTCAGGGGGTGCTGCCTCAAGCTGGAGTCTAAACGCTGAGTAAGCCTGGGTTCCGGCTTCGGTGACGGCTGCAACCTGTTCTAAGAAAGGTGGGACTACGCCATTCGACAACTGTTCTAGGAATTTAGACCATTCGATCTGCACTACGCCAATCTGAGACGCATTCTGGGAGGCATTCTGGGTCAGGAGTTCGCCCATTGTTTCTAAAGCTAGCTCTGGATCTAGGGGTGTAATGCCGCTGAGGGCTAGGCGCGCTGTGTTGCGATCGCCCAGTTCTGCCGCCATGCCCACGCCGCCCCAGGGTCCCCAGTTAAGGCTGAGGGCTGGTCGCCCTAGGCTTCTGCGGTAGTGGGCTAACCCATCCATAAAGGCATTTGCTGCCGCATAGTTGCCCTGACCAGGGGAACCCAACAGCGCCGCAACTGACGAAAAACAGACAAAAAAGTCGAGGGGCAGTTCTAGACTGTGTGTATGTAAATTCCAGGCTCCTGCGATCTTTGGTGCCATCACACGGCTAAAACGCGCCCAAGTTTGTCCCTGAAGCACGCCGTCATCTAAAACTCCAGCCCCGTGGATGATGCCTCGCAAAGGCGGCAGAGATGCTTCAATGGTTGCAAACATCTGCTGCACATCTGAGTTTTGGGCAATATCGGCTTGAATCAAACGAACTTGAGCGCCCTTTTGCTCAAGGCGCTGAATGTCTTGCTGCGCTGCCTCAGAAGGGGACCTTCGACCTGTTAAAACCAAGGTTTTTGCGCCTTGATCGGCTAACCAATGGGCAACCTGAAGCCCTAAAGCCCCCATCCCGCCCGTTACGAGGTAGGTGCCGTCTGCACGCACGATCGCAGCGACATTCGCAGGGCTTTCTGCTACAGAAAGCACTACTTTGCCTTTATGTTTGGCCTGTGCCATGTGTCGGAAGGCGCTGACGGCTTCTTCGATCGCAAAGACCTGATGGGGCAAGGGCTGAAGCTGACGCAGCTCAAACATCTGTATCAAGTCCCGCAGCATCGACGTAAACAAGACCGGATTTTGGAGCGATACTTCTAATAAGTCAAAGGGAAAATAAGACACGTCCGCTCGTTGAGCGTGGATTTCGGACTCCTCCCAAATGCCCAGCTTGCCAATTTCAATGAACCGACCCTTGGGGGCTAGAACTTCTAGATTTTTAGCAATAAAGTCGCCATTGAGGCTGTTGAGGACAATATCAACGCCTTGCCCCTCTGTGAGCGCCAAAATTTCTGCTGCAAAGTCTAGGGTGCGAGAGTTGAAGGTATGCTCAACGCCCATGTTGTGCAAAAAGTCCCATTTTGCAGGGCTAGCCGTGGCAAAGACCTGAGCGCCTGCCCGTTGTGCCAACTGCACCGCAGCTTGACCCACGCCCCCCGCTGCGGCATGGATGAGGACGCGATCGCCCGCTTGAATATTCGCTAAATGGTGTAGGCCGTAATAGGCCGTCAAAAACGCAGTGGAAAGGGTTGCCGCTTCTGCCATGCTCAGGTGTTCTGGCTTGCGGATGACGCATTGGGCTGGCACGGTCACAAAGTTCGCCATACTGCCGATCGCATTGGCTGCAATCACTTTATCCCCAATCTGGAGACCTTCGACCCCTTCGCCCATTGCCACCACTCGACCCGCACATTCCCCGCCAAAGGGGACGTCAGCGGCATTGGATAGCCCCATTTGTGCGAGATAAGCCTGAAGCATCCCCAGGGCATTCAACACATCACGGAAGTTAAGACCTGCGGCATCGACCTGAATTTCTACTTCTGTGTGACCAGGCGATCGACGGCTGACAGGAGCCAGCATTAGATTTTCGAGAATGCCGTAGCTGGAGATTTTGAGCTGGAATGCAGCGCTATTATCAGGGCGCACAAGGGTGGCGCTTTGCTCAGGTTCATGACGGATGAGCCGCGCTACATGGCGATCGCCTTTTCGATAGGCAATCTGATCTTCCCCGTCTGGGAAACAGAGATCCGCTACGAGAGAGGAGACATTATCGTGGTTTGGGTCGAGATCTAAGCGAACGCATTTTAGATCGGGATACTCTAAGGCGATCGTGCGGCCTAAGCCCCAAAGTGCCGACTGCTGAAACTGAAGTGATACTGCACCACTAGCTCCAACAGATTGAGCGCCCTGAGTGACAAGCCATAGACGTGGAGATTGGGCAAGACTGGCTTGGCCTAATGCCTGTACCAAATGCAACGCACTGCCACAGCATTGGATCTGGGCTGCTGTGAGATCTACTCCAGAGCGTGGAAGCTCGGACGGCTCAGTCAAACTCCACAGGTGAATTACGCCAAACAATGACGACTGGGCACTGACAATGCTCTGTAGCAATTGTTGAAAATGTTCTGGGTTAGCTGGATCAACGCGATAGGTACGAGAATCAACCAGCTCAAAGTGCTGATCGGCAAAGACCAAAATGCAAGAGTCCCCCTGCGCCTGCATTTGCTGGCTTAACGCAGTGCCTACGCCTTGAGCATCTGCAAAAATGAGCCAGGTTTGGGGCGATCGCTTCCCATCCAGCGTCTGTCCTGCTGCTGTTTCCTCCTCCACAGGCAAAGCGGCGTGGGGCTTAGACTGCCAAACCATCTCGTACAGCCACTTGTTGCGATCAACCTCCTGCTGTAGCAATCGCTGAAGCATTCGGCGACCCACGGCTCGAAGGGTAAACCCTTCAATCTCAGCCACCTTCTCCCCTATCTCAACGAGATTATACTCGTCTTTGCTGATGATATTATACTCCTGCCCCGGCTTACCGAACTTCAAGAGAAACGTCA
>JAGVDA010000578.1 GCA_020058975.1 Thermosynechococcus sp. WC_1
CTTCAGATGTCGCCGTTTGTCGCCAGTAGTCTAAAATTTCGTCAGTTTGGTCACAGCCACATTGCCCCGTCACCATGAGCTTTGCCCAATGTTCACTATTGAAGCGATACAGGCTATAGTCCCAACGCTGATGGAAAACATCAATGGCGCAGTGGAGTGCAGCGGCAATGACTGCCTGTGGCTTGGGTTCTATCCATTTTGCTGGGCGGTGTTGACGACGCCCCACTTTTTCGAGCACTAATACGCCTTCGGCACCCATGCCCTCTGTCCATCGTAGGGCGATCGCCTCAGAGATTTGCACAGAATATTGCAACACACCGCCCAGGATAAGGTCGCGGCTATACATGAGCTGTCCAAACCAAGGGTCATCTTGGTGGTGGTGTACCCAATCATGCAATGCATCATGAGATTGAACATTTTGCGCTGTATGAGAATACCCTGGTTTTTGGGTCTGTCGTAAATTGAGCCAAGCACGATATGCGGCAGACCAATTTGTTGATTTAAACATGGGCGTTTTTGCTTCTGCTGCCCAAATTGAGAATAACACTGACCGTGAATTTTTGAGTAGGTAAAAATCTTGAAACTGCTCTAAAATGACGTGATCTTCTAAGTTAATAGATAATCTGACCTCTGAATTTATTGAAGCGACACCGACCGCTTTCGGGTGATCATCCTGCTGCTCAACATAATCTGTGTCTAGGACTATAGAGGGATCTTCACCTAACCTCGGATAGGAGAGTATTTCGCTAAATGTGTCTAAAAAGTCCATACCGTAATCAAACAGCGTTCTTAAAAGGGTGGAAAAGAGTTTCTTGAAAAGCTTCTCTTCTAGAGTGCCCTTTTAAGATCTAATTTTGAATGAGGATAATACTGTTTTTCCTACTTATAACGTAGAAAAAATCACTTTTTATTCATAGAACCAACAAAAAGATCCGTATTTTTTCGGATGGCAGCAGACCTCAGCGTTGTGAAAGTTCGGTTGCGTCATGAGACGATATAATTTAACGCTGACAAGCCGTTCAGCGCATTTATGAGCCAAAGCACAGAAAGCCTCTATCAAGGTGGGGAGGATGGCGTAAATTAGGAAATGAATGCAGTGGAGGAATAACGTGGCATCTTCAAAGATTGAATCCAGATTGACGGAGTTGCGTCGTCTCCTTCAGGCGGCAAGCTACGCCTACTATGCGCTGGATGCCCCCACAATGGAAGATGCTGTTTATGATCAACTTTATCGAGAATTAGTTGCTTTAGAGCAGTCAAATCCCGCGCTCATCGTTCCCGATAGCCCCACCCAGCGCGTGGGTGAAAAGCCTGTCCAGGGGTTTAATTCCCTTGCCCATCGCATTCCGCTTTATAGCCTAGATAACGCCTTTGACCTTACCGATCTGCACAGTTGGGACGATCGCTGGCGGCGGCTAGACCCTGATTTGCCATCTAAAGTTGAGTACGTCACCGAACTCAAGATTGACGGTTCTGCCTTAGCCCTCACCTACGAAAATGGGTTGCTGGTCAGGGGCGTAACCAGAGGAGACGGAACCCGAGGGGAAGAGATTACGCCCAATGTGCGAACGATTCGCGCCATACCGCTGCGCCTTAATCTAGAAAATCCGCCGGACTGGATTGAAGTGCGTGGGGAGGCTTTCTTAGGGCTAGAGGTGTTTGCCCAAATTAACCGCGATCGCGAAGAAGCCGGAGAGGCGCTGTTTGCAAACCCCCGCAACGCCGCCGCTGGAACCTTACGCCAACTGGATGCGCGTATTGTGGCGCAGCGTCAGCTCGACTTTTTTGCCTACACGCTCCATGTTTCAGCCGAAACAATCAGCCTAGCTTTGCCCACAACCCAGTGGCAGAGCTTAGACCTGCTCCAAAAAATGGGGTTTCGCGTCAACCCAAACCGATTGTGCTGTGCCGATTTGACAGCCGTTGAAGCCTATTACCAAGACTGGGCGCTGCGCCGTCTAGATCTGCCTTATCTGACCGATGGCGTAGTGATTAAGCTCAATGACTTTGACCTGCAAAGTCAGCTTGGGTTTACGCAAAAGGCACCCCGCTGGGCGATCGCCTACAAGTACCCCCCAGAAGAGTCCCCCACCCGCGTTGAAAATATCTCTGTTTCGGTGGGGCGAACTGGAGCATTGACGCCCGTCGCTGAGTTAACGCCCGTGCAGTTGGCGGGTACGACTGTTGCACGGGCAACGCTGCATAACCGCGATCGCATTGCCGAACTAGACCTATACATCGGCGATATGGTTGTGGTTCGTAAAGCAGGGGAGATTATTCCTGAAGTGGTGCGCGTTTTAGCAGAATTGCGGCCTACAGATGCCCGACGTTTTGAAATGCCGACGCACTGCCCCGTGTGTGGAGAAGCCGTGGTGCAGCCCGTTGACGAAGCCGTGACCCGCTGCGTTAATAGTGTTTGCCCCGCCATCCTCAAGGGGTCGCTGATTCATTGGGTAAGTCGAGGGGCGATGGATATTGATGGCATGGGAGAGAAGATTATCTATCAACTGGTTGAGCAAGGCTTGGTTCATTCTGTTGCCGATCTTTATGCCCTTACGACAGAGCAGTTGATTAAATTAGAGCGCATGGGCGCGCGATCAGCAGAAAAGTTAATAATGGCGCTCGAGGCATCCAAAACTCGTCCTTGGTCTAGGGTTTTATATGGTCTGGGGCTACGCCATGTGGGTAGCGTGACGGCTCAGGCTTTAGCCGAGGCATTTTTAACGGTTGAGCAGCTTGCAGCAGCGCAGCCAGATGCCATTGGTGCGGTTTACGGCGTTGGTTCAGAAATTGCTCAGTCTGTTTATGAGTGGTTTCGACAACCAGCGAATGAAGCTCTGATCGCGCAGTTAAAGACAGTAGGGCTTCAGTTGGCAATGGAGGAAACCACACCGATTGGCCCACAGCCGTTAGCGGGCAAAACCTTTGTTATTACCGGAACATTACCAACCTTAAAGCGAGATGAGGCAAAGACGCTGATTGAGCAGGCAGGCGGTAAGGTGACTGGCTCGGTCAGTAAAAAAACGGACTATTTATTGGCAGGGGAAGAGGCTGGGTCTAAACTCGATAAGGCGATCGCATTGGGCGTACCGCAGTTGAGTGAAGCACAGCTTTTGGCGCTGCTTTCTGGTGAGACTGCTGTGTGATGAATGAAGGGATTTTAGCAGTGTCGTTTCTAAGCATTTTGGAGAA
>JAGVDA010000007.1 GCA_020058975.1 Thermosynechococcus sp. WC_1
GAGTGTAGTCTGTGGGTCCTCCATCGTAGGAAAGAATTGCATAAAGCGTCCCGCGTTCATTCCCGTAGACTTCCCCAGCGCGGAATTCATCAAAGTTGAGAATCCCAACATCTAAGGAGCTAACGTCAACTGTCAACTCAAGACTGCCATCAGAGGCACCAGGAGATTTAGAGTTAAACCCATTCTTCCCGCCACCATCAGAGGCAACAGACGCAACTGTGGGATTGTAAACAGCGTTGGTTACTCCACCAACGGGAACGGGATACTCAAAGGATGCTCCTGGCTTGATGGCTCTACCAGTGGTCTCGCAAGTAAATGAAGCCCCTCCAGAGTAATCAGCGCTTAAAGTGATAAATCCCTCAGACCCATCCGTATTTTTGAAAGGAATACTGAAACCTTTTGGGATAAATGGATTTGTCCAGCCCGCTGGAATGGTTCCTAAAGATACGGAGATTGCTCCTTTTGCGATCGCGGTGGTCACCGATGCAGCAACAGGGATTTTCCAGCTAATTTCTGGCTGCTTCCCTCCCGTGGTGTCTAGATTAAGCACTGGCGCAACGCATCCAGGCGCAAGATCTGCTAGATATGTCCGCCGCTTTGCACCCGTTAAAACCTTATTACACTGAGACATTTCAACTTCGCTCCCTAATCCTTTCTTTGATTATTAGGGGGGAAGCCTTGCTCTGTCTTGATTGTGGTACTATTTTAGTATTGGTTTGGGGCCACTACTTTGGGAAAGTTTAATTTTCGTCCTGTGGAAGAAGCCGATCGCATCCTTGAGGAGGCATCGGAGTCTACAGGGATTAGTAAAAATGCTTTCATGAACCGATTGATATTGCGCTATTCTGCCGCGCTAGTAGCATCAATTCTGGGACCGGAAATCACTTTAGGACAACCAAGGGGAAGAGGGTGAGTAGACCGAAGATTGTAGAAGAGTTAAAACGGTGTCAAGATCTTTACGGCACGGATGAAATTTGGCGAATCTGGCTACCATCTAGGTACGCAGAGTACATTGATATGATTCTGGTTAACAGGCGAAAAGGATTGACGACTAACCGAGAAATCTCAAGACACTTTAATCTGCCTCTTGAAAGAGTAAATCTCATACAGCATAGGGCTTTGGCTTCTTTGAAAAAACTGAATGACACTCATGATTTTTTGTCAAGATTTGTCCAGGATCCTTCCTTTGATGCCATTGCTGAGCATCTAAGAAGTCTCAGCATTGAGGGCAAAGCAACCGCTGCCGTCGAGCCTCAACCCACTCTGGATAACTCAATAGTTCCGCCAACTCAGGACTGATTAGGCTATGGTCAAAAGGTCCGATCGTGCCTTCAATGTGAAGATCAACCGTATTGCCGTCTGAATATTCGGGCGGCTGAATAAAAATATCCCCAGCGAGGTAATTAACCCCGTTGAGGTGAAATGGCTTCAAAATTGGCGCAACTATATTTGTCACTACTCCTCGATGAAGCCGTCGGCCAATAAGTAAGAGATTTGAGTAGGGTTACTTTCGGAATCCTTGAGTTTGTCCCCTTTGCTTTTCCCACCGCTTTCTGCGCCTGTGTTGAAATCTTTTAGAACTTTATACTCTTTATCTATCTTCCTTTCCTCAGACTTTGCGGGTACAGTAGGGTTAACTGCTGTAGTTGCTGTATCTGCCATGTCAAAACCTCAATTAAATTGGACAATAACGCCTGAACAGATGTTAGCACGTTGGTTCGCTCCTGCGTTGGTGGCCCTTATTGAAGAGTTGGTTGAAGTTTTTGATCAGGCTATGGACTCATCCATTTGGGACTACGATCGCGCAACTCAAAGGCGAAATGGCACGACGGTTACAAGCCCACGATCTATCACGGACACGGGGGAACTCAAGAATTCATTGGTTATTATTAAGGTGGCGGATCTTTATTATCAGATGGTTTGGCAAGCAGCTCATGCTGCGGTTACTCTTCTCGGTAGACGACGAGCTGATGGAACAAATCAGCCTGGAAGGGATTGGACGAAGGCTCGTTCTGAAATACAAATGATTTTAATGTACGCTGAAAAAATTAAATCACAACAAGGAGTTTAAATGTCAATTTGTATCAAAAAATATGTAACTGGCAAAGAGTTAATTCAGTCACTTACTCTGGCATTAGGACTGCCTGATGGGGTAACAAATTTAGAGCTTCATGCAGATGTCGGAAGCATTGTTACGGTTGACTTGAAGTTTGAATTAACTCCTGAAAAAGAATCTGGTCTCGCTGATGTTTTGAGCGGGAAATATCAAATCGTAAAAATTGAGAGGGGCACGGATGCTTGATAAATTTGAGATCACAATTACTAGAAAAAGAAAAACTAATTCTAAAGGTGTTTTTCTTTCGTCTACTACGCAAGGTCGGGAAGCTTATATCAATAGTCGTCATGGATTTTGTGCTAAAGATCCAGCAGGTTGCTGGGAATCGGAAGACTATGAAATTATTGAGCAGATAAAGCAGGAAGCCAGCCAAGAAATTTGCGAAAAAATAGCCGCAATCCTTCAAGATCAAAATATTTTGCAGGATTCGGTGGATGCTTGATACAGAATCCCTTAATTCAACAATAACGTTCACCCATAAAAAGACCGAATCATCAAGCACCCGTGGCCAGCAAGAGGGATTGTTCCCCGCACGATCGGTTACGGCTTCATCTTCATTCTCTAGCCGTTGCCTGCTAAAGCCAATTAATGCAAAGCAAGCCCAACTTGGCGGCGTCCAGGTTGAAGGACCAAATCTTAGCGCTCAGTATTTTGTCGGTTTCTGGCCAAATCAAATGGACGAAGAACTGCCTGAGTGGGTTGAAGATGGATTCCCGTGCACGATCAAAAGCGGACGCAAACGTATGACCGCCATCTATACGGAAGTAATGGGAAAAACCGATGAGTTTGCTCTAGATGAGGAGGTTGGCCCTGATTTTTACCTCAAGGCAACACGGCAGAATTAGGTGCGTACACTGCCCCAACACAGTCAATTCGTGCTCTTGCTGGTGGGAAATCTTCTAAGACATTTCTTTGGCTGATAACAGGCTGTTTTACTGTTGTTAATTCTCCCCAATCATTTAGTGAGTCCATCAATATATCAAGGGCTTCTCCAAAGTTTTCAATAGGATCGGGCAGATCAACGCCTGGATACTCAGAAAAAGCGGTTTGCACGGTTTCGTCTGTTAAGTCAATGTCCGCATCTAAATAGTGATCGACAATGATTGAAAAATTTTGTTGTTTCCTGCGGTGGGTTCCACCATAACGACTATTGTCATGGCCCGACAAAGCATCAATTGAAACGGAAACTCCTGGAATAATCATCGTGATAGGATCATCGTTTGCAATCTCAATTGATCTCACTAGAATTTTCTGGCCATCACGCGGGATTGTCCAATATCCAAGATAATTGTGCCGCACTGAAAGCAGGTCCAGCACTCGCTCAAATGCTAATTGTGGAAGGTCTACGATCATTTTTTGCCGCATTGGTGAGCACGATCGCATCCCATCCGTTCAGTGTCGGATACCACAAAACAAATGTGCCTTTTGGCGCTGGATGCGATCGTATCCATAATCATAGCAAAAGCTAGCGCCGTGTTTTTGGCTTCTTCCATTATTAGCGCCAAAGATTTCTAAAACAAAGCAACAGCCTTGCACTTTTGACCGACAGGTCTGGGATACAAGCCCCGCCCGTCCTTTAGGACGGAGAGGAGTCAACGTTCCCTTTTTCTCTGGAGTTCCAGGTGCAACAACCCTAAAGCCAAACAGCATCCTTGCACAATACGAGATTTCTACCCTGCGATCATCTCTACAGGGATGTGCAACAACCCTAAAGCCAAACAGCATCCTTGCAAATAAGTTGTTGGGGGGAGATCTTCCCTCGTCTAGCCTCACGGCCTGCAACCCGACCAATCAAAGATAGGATTTATGGGTTCATCAAAACCCTCTGGCCACCAGAGAGCTATTTCATTATAGCTTAGGTTTGATTGATTTTGCAATACTTTTGTGGGTTGCTTTTTTAAGCTCTTTTTTGGGAATACTACCCACCTCTGTCAAAACCCGATCGCACTGATTGCTTTGCTGCTTGATGAGCGCTACAAACTGTCCAAGACTATGCTGTGCCTTGTTTTTGTTTGCGGTAGCAATAGCTTCTGCTCCATTTGGATCGTAGTGTGCGGGGAAAGTGCCAGGGCGTATTGCTGGCTCTGGGTGAGGAATTAGCTTTGAATTTGGCTTTACGATCGCAATGGCCCCTGCCTTTTTCACCAGGGAGGATGTAATTTTTTCTTGCTGAGACTTTCTGCGATCGGCTAGTAGTTGCGAAATTCTAGCGATCTTCCGCTCAGTTGCAGCTAACTTTGTCCCTTTGACGGGGATGCCCAATTGCTGCATCTTTTGAACTGCTTGACGTTTACGCGCTGCTTGTTTTTGCAGCTCTTCTTTGCGATCTATCAAACGCTGCTCATCAAGATTGATTTTATACTCTTTCCCTAAATCGTCAATCACCAAAACACCAGCATGTCCCACTGGGCATAGGCCGATCGTTGTCTTGGCAGGTTTAACAATCGTTGCTGGCATTTTAGGATTCTGAGGACCGCGATCGGGAGGTTCCCTAGGTCTTGCCATAAGTATGGGACTTTGACTTTTCCTATTTTTGGAATTAGTACAATTGCGTCACGGGGGCGATCGTTTTTTGTCTTCCCTGCGATCATCTCTACTTTGATTTTTGCCCCATCGCCGTAAGATAAGGAGGTGTAGCCATCCCGAATCGATTTGAATCGCGGTTTGCCTCGTCGTCCAGCTTTGTATTCGGACCAGGCTTTGTTTAGCGCCTCACAGACCCCACGGGTATACCAAGCGCCAATCTCAGAGAGATCGGGCCAGTTGGGATGATTCTTTTGGGCAAAAAAATACGATAGGGTGAACTTGCTTAGTAGGATAAGCCCTAGCTTAGGCTCTCGGGTGATAACAGGAGGAGCCATTGGCCAAGGCTCATTATAGTCAGGAGGCGCACCCATCGGCCAGGGACAGCATTGTCTATATGGACGACGGCTATCAACGATAGGGCAAAATGCAGCAATATTGTCTTCTACCCAGCCCTTTTCGTACTCAATCCGTCGATACGACCAAGGGAGAGGGCTACAAGGAGCCGCACCCCATTTGCCTTTTTCGTTCTTGTACGCTCTGACAAATTGCTCATGCTCAACAAGACAACCTAGTCCATAATTCCAAATATTCCGGCTGATTTTCAGGTACTTATTAACTATATTTAGCTGCTCATTTGTGAAAGATATCTTGAAGTTGAGCGTTTTTGTTTGGGTCTTTATTGTTTCCGCCGAAGGTTTGTTCATCTTCGTATTCTCCGAGAGACCCCCAGCGGAACCGTCTTCGGTTTGGTGGGGGAGGGATGCGTTAGTTCCCACATGTCAATAGCTATAGTTAACAACGGCGATCGTTGAGATTGTGCCTTGATACCCAAACCTTGACAGCAACTCTTGCCTAACTTCAGAGACTAGATCTTCAGAAACGCTGAGAGGGGTCTGGCAGTTATATTCATTTTCTCCAGGGGCAAAATTATCCCCAGAGATCTCAAGGCCAATAACAACCTGCCCTAAGGCACTTGAATCGTAGTCAGAGAAATGAACCCAGTCACTTTCTTCGTCTTCATCCTCTTGGAAAAGGACGTTCATACTTACCCGAACCATATCGGCTCCGTAACGTTCCGTTAGGGATTGCTTGTTATCCCCAACCAAAAATGAATTAACAGGACAGTCTAGGAACCACTCCTTTAGTTCTTTTGTCCCCCCCGTCGGCTCCCCTAGTGCATTAACGGGCTGTATTGACCGCTTCTCAATTCGATAGCCTTGCGGAAACACATCGGACGCCCTAGCGCCGCAAATAATTGCTACTGACACACTTAATCCCATTGAAATATCCCTTTAATTTTGTGAGTATTGCACTACATTGAGACAGATTTTATTAGCTCTCTTTCTGGCAAGGATAGCCCGCCCATGACGCGAATTGGCAAAGGCAATTTATTCCCAAATTCATCTGCAATATAAA
>JAGVDA010000012.1 GCA_020058975.1 Thermosynechococcus sp. WC_1
GTCTCTAAGGTGCTGGCAGATAACCCAAGCCTACTCGATGCAATTGTACGAGCCGTGGGGCGCAATGCTGAGGCCACGGAGATGCTAGGACGGGCGGCTAAAGCGCTGAAGTGAAGCTGCTTTTTGAGCAACTGCCATTTCAGGGGATACTTTTAGAATCCCGTTTGTGATGTGCCTATTGACCCATCGTTTAGCCTCAGATTCTTCAAGAAATTTGTTCCCAACGGTCAGGCCGTTAATACTAACCCTGAAAAAGTTCTCGTCTAAAATAATTTGAATATCATTCACAGCAAATCAAGCCTCAAGAATCGATCTTTTACGTAAAACTCACGAATATCATCTACCTGCAATTCTTTGGCGATCGCGGGTAGATATTCTGACGGGACACTTTGACCCAACATTTCTACCCGCTGAAAATACTGGCCTTTATCCTTGTACCCAAGGACGGCAGACAGCCGACCTCTGGAGATGCCTAACGCGCGTCGCCTAGCAGCAATATTGTCTCCGATCACGGCTGCGCAGCAGTGGTTAATTTCTGGCATTTTCTTCTCTCTAAAAAGTTTATATTGCTCACAAAACAACTTTTCTTAATGGTACCAGAATTACAAATTAGAGTTGAGGCATCGCTCTAGGATTGGGCAAAAGGTTTTAGTGTCAAATTTTGAAAAGGTCATTTATGGCGTTGACCCTACCGGTCGAGTAGTTCCCGTTGCCGTTGATGTTGCGGGGAATATTGGAGCAGGCACTGGTGGTGGTGCGGTATCTGCCCCTGTAGGCTCAAATATTGGGAAAATTGCCCCAGATGCTGACAACCCCATTCCTGCCAACGGGCGTATCAGAAATATCATGTTTTTTAATGGGACTGCGGCTAACTCGTACATTCAAATCCACTCTTCTGCGACACCATTAACAGGTACATCTATCCCGTTCGCTGGCTGGTCAATGGAGGTTCCTGCTCTATCCTCTCTGCTGATCACTCAGGCCGATTTTGGTAGTGCAGGGCGGTTCTTCGCGACAAATACCAGAGTAGGGCTATCAAGCACCCTTGGGGTATTTACGGCATTAACAGCTCCAAACTTAGCACTTTGCGCCTTAAATCTTGAGACAACCTAGGAGGGGCAGTGGCTTTACTTCTTCAACGAAACGCTGCCGGCGGCGCACAAAAATTCCGCCAA
The DNA here is from genome assembly GCA_020058975.1 of Thermosynechococcus sp. WC_1. GTDB lineage: Bacteria > Cyanobacteriota > Cyanobacteriia > Thermosynechococcales > Thermosynechococcaceae > JAAURS01. The sequence goes on from JAGVDA010000012.1 coordinate 1,176, forward strand.
ATCCAACAGGTAAATACGTTTTCCCCTTTTTTCGTCCTTAAACACGCTGACGGCATCTGGACTTTGGCTCAAGCTGATAGTATTTCTAGCGCTGACATTTGGCTATGTGTTGGGGCAACATCAACCGCATTTAACCTAGCCATCTGCTACTGCGAATATTACTATCCTAATCACGGGATAGGTGCAGACAATTCAGCGCTGTACCTATCCGCCGTCACGCCTGGCCTCCTGACAACGACTGCACCAACAACAGGGCAAGCGCGGGTAATTTTAGGGGCAATTGTGGACGCAAATCATATCTTATGGGCACCTAGCCTAAGCGTAGAGGTGGTCTGATGGCACTTGTCGATGTCACGAAAAAAGGGGATAGCATTCCGGTTATTGAGGCAGTTCTTAGCACCTCAATCCCTGAGTCGGTACTAAAAATAGGCGGCGTTTACCTGACTGGCTCAGGATGGAAATCTACCGAAATTTTTGCAGCATCAAAAGTCTTAAGGTACAAAGGGAAAGATTATTCTCCAATCCCCTTTCAATTTGTCAAAGTATTGACAAATTCGCTTGAGATCTCAAACGCCCCAGCAAATTATGTATTCATGGTTGGGGGGAAAACTTTTCGGGTCAATGCTGAGCGAACTCAAATTTTGATCATAGCGGGCGGGGAGCCTATCCTTTGGCGACTGATAAAATCAATCACATCCGTCGATCCTATCAATACATCTAATGTATTCCTGCCAGCGGAACAAGGCATTGTGACCAACGGGGTTGCACCTACTCGATTTAGTTACTTCTACACTCTCGGTGAGGTATATCAAAACGAACCATTACAAGACGGGGTGGTGTTTCGTTATATTGAGCCTGGTAGCGGCGCTATTTCATGGCGCAAATTTGCAGTAGCTGGGGAGGGCGGAGTTTTTGAAGAATTTGCTGCGTTACCTAGCGCGGCAATTGTCTCTATCAAAAATATCGACTTCAAGGATCTTCAAAACCTCGATCAAATTATTGAGGCGCTAGATACGGTAGACAGCAAACCGTTTACCGCTGCAATTTTTAGTCGAGACGGAAAAGACCAGATTGACCTGAACATATTAGTTAATGGACAAGACAATCAAATTGAAAACGGACTGTATTATTTTTCTTGCATAAAGGGAGATGCTGCTGTATCAACAGCAACAAGGGTTAGCCCGTATCTCAAAAACACAATTGCCTATATTGGTCGCGCGCGTTGCCTAGTTTGGCAAGGGGATAGATTTGGGCAAGATGAGGCATGGCTCAGGAGTGATCGCCCTATCGGTGCAACCTCATCCGCGCCACGGGTAAGCATTGGCAACGGAATACATAACTGGACAAAGGCAAAACCAGCTTTAACCATTGAGCAACAGTTGGCAACGCTTGAAGCTGCGAAAGGAGTGCAAGAGGAAAAGGATACGATTGCACTCGAAGAAATTCAGTCCGTCAAAACGGAGATGGAAGAGGCAATTGCGCATCGTGTTACGTCTGATAGCCTCAAGGCTTCTCTTTCTAGCCTAAGCGATGAAATTGATGCGCTCGACCTAAGTAAGGCTGATAAGGCCACAACTAACGAGCTCAATGAGAGCCTGATTGCGCTAAAAACATTGGTTGACGCAGGCGCATCTGACGAGGAATTAGCGGCTGAAATCAAGAAAGTTACCGATGCGATTGCCGAGCTTAAGAAAAAGTCTGGGAATGTTAGGCGATATGCGGTTGATGGAACTATTGAAGACTTGGATCATAGGGCGATTGTTGTTGGGAAGGTTGCGCTTAAGCTGCCAAAGGCAACCCTTGACCGATTGATTAAGGTTGAAATTTTAGAAGCCGGAGGCACTCTAACGGCTGAATCTGGGGAGCAATTTTATGTTTTTGACGGAACGACTGCAATTGCCAGCACGGATGGCATTGGAACGCTAGATCGAAGCTACAGTGAAATTACTTTGATTGGGCGAGCAACAGGTGGCTGGGATGTCGTCGTTGGTGGGTCTAGCAGCGGATCTAATGCGGATAAAGTTGCTGACGATGCGATTAAGCCGATCATAGACAAGGCGATCGCAGATCTCAAAAAACTTCAGACTATTGAGTCATCAAATCCACCAGACTTTGACGACCCGAATTGGGCAGCCTGGATTCAGCGCGTTTACAATTATTCCGTCCCCAGTGGAACCGCAAGAGCATGGCTGCGAACTCCCAATACAAACGACGGGCTGCCATTCCCGAATTCATGGACAGAAACCGTCACGCCGCCCACTTTGGCAGACGCAAAACCAGACCCAAGCCGAGTAAATCTACTTGCGCTTGAATTACCTCAAGGGGTGCGGTTCAGGTTCCCTACGACCATCCCTTTCAATAGTTCGCTATCTTGTGATATCTCATTCCCCGCTGGCGTGTTTACGGGTATCTCCTATCAGCTTGTAGATGCAAACCGAGCGGTCATCTCAAAGACCCCCAAAGGGCAGATGGTGACGGATACAGATAGAGCGGCTGGGCTTGGGTGGGCTTCTGTGCCAAGTAATGCCAAGTTTGCTCAGTTCACATTCGCTTATAAAAATGGCGGAAATCTGCCATTTGAATTCCCTATTACGATCACATAGGAGGCTCCGGTGAAAAAAACATTAACTCCAATACTGCCAGAGAATCCCGCGATCGCATCCATTGATACTGCCTATAAAGCGGCTGACAAAGCCATTGCCGATGCAGCCACAGCACTGACAACCAGGGTGACGGCAGAAGAGAAAGCA
>JAGVDA010000136.1 GCA_020058975.1 Thermosynechococcus sp. WC_1
CCACAGTACCGGAAAGATATCGGGATCGCTAAAGTCTGGATCTCCATTAGGTAGCTTACGGCATAGCTGCTCGTCAAAAATATGAATGTCTTGCCCTTTGGCGTTCTTAAATGCGCGGTACTGATTGGCACAATCTTGTAAATGAACCGCTAAGGCGAGCCGCCGCTCTGGGCTGCGGTTTGGGTAGCTGCCGTGAATCGTCCAGCAGTTATGAAAGCTGACCTGCCCTTTTTTGAGCGCCATAGGCACCTTAACCACCGATCTCCCTTCTTCACAAAGCCGATGCTCTAGTTCTGACAAATTAGTTTGATTAAAATACCGAAGATGCTCTAACCCAGGCCACCGATGGCTGCCATCCATCACCACCAACGGGCCACGCGCCTCATCACAATCATGAAACGGAATCCAGGCGGTCAAGAGCCGATCTGAGGTGCAGGTTGCCCAGTAGGCGCGATCTGCGTGCCATCCCACAACGCTTGCATTTCCATTATCCTGAGGGGGTTTATACACCAACTGGTCGTCTAGCAGACGAATTTGGGATGTTCTAGCGAGTCTGGCGGCGATCGCCCCAATGACGGGCTGCAATGCCAACTGACGCAGCTCACGGTTCTGGAGCGAGACAAATTCATTGTTGCGAATGGCGCTTACATCCCCAGGTTTCCAGTCGCTAAAGCCCTCTTTTACAGGCAGGGTGGCATCTCGCTCACCCTTGTAGAATCGCTCACTTCCGGCGATCGCCTGGTCAATCATTTCTTCAGGAATAATGGGTGCAGAAATATACCAGCCATGCGTTTCATAGAACGCAATGTCAGACTCTGTTGGGAGTAGCGCCAATTGTTCTGGCGTTAGGCTGAAATTCAGGGTGGGGGTACAGTTTTCCATAAACAATCAAACTCAAGGATCTTGATGGAGTTGAGTACTACCCATAAACTCTTCTGAAGTGGTGTAACCTTCTTGATTAATACCGTCCTGCTGCACAACCTTCCAGGCTGTCAGAAATAAAATCTTAAGGTCTAACCCCAGCGTCCAATGGTCAATGTACCAAACATCAAGCTTAAATTTATCTTCCCAACTAATGGCATTGCGTCCATTGACTTGAGCAAATCCCGTAATGCCAGGTTTAACCTCATGACGGCGACGCTGCTCGGGGGTATAGCGGTCTAAATATCTGACCAAAAGTGGGCGAGGCCCTACAAAGCTCATCTCGCCCTTTAAGATATTAATGAGCTGCGGTAGCTCATCTAAACTTGTACTGCGTAAAAATAAGCCGAAAGGGGTGAGGCGTTGAGCATCGGGCAATGGCTTTCCTGCACAATCGCAGGCGTTGGTCATAGAACGAAATTTATAAAATCGAAAAATTTTGCCGTCTTTCCCGGGTCGTGGTTGAGTAAACAAGACAGGGCCACCTAGCGCCAGACGAATGGCGATCGCAACGCTCAAAAACACTGGCAATAGAAGCAGCAATAAAAAAATAGCCACTCCTCTATCGGCGATCTCTTTGAGCATCTTTTGCAGTTTCAGGCTAATCCAACGAGACTGCCTAGATCGTACTCTCGTCATAGCAAATACATCATAAATACATGCATACTATCATCCGTAAAGAATGAATGATCAAAAAACCTTAAAATATTGTCATAAGGAATTGACCCATTCCTTATGATTCCCATAAACAGAGAAAAAATTACAGGTTAAAGGGATTTTAGAGAAATATCGACAGTATTTCTAATGATAGATTAGCGTTATGCACTTAATTATTATTTAATCAAGGCCGTGCGACTCAAAAAATCAATATTTTGCAAGACCATCAAAGAACATTTTTTAGATTAATCAGCCTTTGTGAGAACAGGGTACAGCCCAAACTCATCAATAATAAGAGGCGTTAAAACCCAAGGGTAAAATCTTAGCAGCCGTTGAAAGAGTAACGGTATACTTCTAATGATTTGACCTTTCATTTGCGAAAATGTTTCTGCGCTCATTAACATATTTTCACCGTTTAACATGCTGTAGACAGCGCCGCTAAATGGTAAGGATTTAAGATCTGCTCCGGCAAGTGTCTCAAAAGAGGCAAGATAGAAATATGGATTGGTTTGAAATAATAGAGATTCTAAACCATTTTTGATAATGACAGATGTTGCACAGACATGGTTAAATCGTCTTCTGTTAACAACCAAAAAACGGCTACCTTCGCGATACATATAGCCTTTTCTTAAGACCCAGCCGTCACATTCGGGCTCTTTGTCAACGGTTTGGGCTAATCGTTTGCTGACGCAGTCATCCGCATCCGTCATCATGAAGTGAGTGGGATGAAACTGTTGAGCATACTCAATTCCAATCAAGCACTTCTTAACTTTATCAGCAGTCTTATTTGCGACGTCTTGACTATGGACATTTTCATAACCCTTTGCTATCTCTCCGTCTGATGCTATCGCTGGAGGCTTAAAGTCAACCGTAACATAGTAAATCTTGGGATGTTTGAACTGAATATCTGGCTTTTCGTGACAGACAACAACGACAACAAAGTTTTGAGAGGTTTGGTTGCAGGTTGAGCGTAGCGTTCGTTCTAGAAGTTCACAAACTAAAGTCCATGAGTTAGATATTGTTTTACTTTTTAGTGCAATAATAAAAGCGAGCATAATATTTTGGTCAGGATTACAACAGTATAAAAAGGCAGATAAAACCCTTGACCTAAGTTTGTTCTCTTACATGCCAGTTTATTTTATATCAAAACGCTAAATTAGTACGATCTAAACTTCAATTGAGATGATACATAAGCAAATCTTGCTATCGCCACCGCATATTGGAGATCAAGAGCTAGGTTTTGTGAGAGAAGCCTTTGAGACAAACTGGATTGCTCCGATTGGTCCTAACCTTGACGCGTTTGAAGCTGAATTTTGTCAAGTTGTTGGCGCAAAACATTCTGTTGCGGTCAGTTCTGGCACGGCGGCACTGCATTTAGCGCTACAGCTTGTGGGTGTAGCAGCCGGAGACGAGGTTTTTTGCTCAACTTTAACCTTTGTTGCCACGGCGAATCCTATTTTATATTTGGGTGCTAAGCCTGTCTTTATCGACAGTGATCGCACCACCTGGAATATGAATCCGGCACTGCTTTCGCAAGCCCTAGAGCAGCGAGCCACCCAGGGTAAACTCCCAAAAGCCGTCGTCTTGGTGCATCTATACGGTCAAAGTGCTGATATTGACCCTATTCAGGCTGCCTGCGATCGCCATAACGTCCCGCTCATCGAAGATGCAGCAGAGGCGCTAGGCGCAACCTACAAAGGCAAAACCCCTGGCACCTTTGGCAAAATTGGGATTTATTCTTTTAACGGCAATAAAATCATCACC
>JAGVDA010000208.1 GCA_020058975.1 Thermosynechococcus sp. WC_1
CGCCTAGGGCAATATTGCTTTTGACATCTCCTGCAAACAGAAAGCCATCTTGCAAAATAACGCCCACGTAGCGCCGTAGCTCATTTTGGGCAATGTCTTTAACATCCACCCCATCGACGGTGATGCTGCCCTGATTGGTTTCGTAAAGACGGCACAGCAGCCGAATAATGGAGCTTTTGCCTGCACCCGTTGGCCCTACGATCGCCACTTTTTCTCCTGGCTTAATCGTAAAGTTTAGGTTCTTGAGTACATAATCATCGTCTTTATAGGCCAGCGAAACATTCTTAAATGCAACTTCCCCTAGGGCACGAGCATCATTGGCTTGAGGAAGCGATCGCGGCGTAACGGCATCCCGAATATCCACGGGCTGGCTGAGCAAATCGTTAATACGCTCTACGGCGGTAAAGCCAGACTGAATAGAGGTGAATTTTTCAGCCAACTGCTGAAGCGGGTTGAACAATCGCTGGGCGAACAGAATAAAGGTGGAAAGAGTACCAAAGGTGAGGGTTTCGCTGAGGATGCGGGTGCCGCCCAGCCACAGAACTCCGGCGATCGCAATTAACCCAATCCACTCCAGGGTTGCAGACACGGCGGAATCAAAGAAAATAGTGCGGTCTACTTGTTTAACGTAGCGCTCATTGTTGTCTCGAAAGAGCTGACTATTAAACTGCTCCCGCCGAAAGAGCTGCACGACGCTAATGCCGGATAGGTTTTCTTGCAGCATGGAGTTGAGTCCAGACAGCTCATCGCGGGCTTTGTAGTTGGCCTTGCGATACTCGAACTGAAAGTACCAAATGAGTACGCTCACAGGTATCAGCAGCAAAACCAGCAGCAGCGCTAAATCTGCCTGAATGGTGAACATTGTCACCACAATCGCCAGAATTGAGAATAGATCGCTAATAATGCCGATCGCCCCTGTGGCAAATACATCGCCCAATGCCTCTACGTCACTGGTCAGGCGAGTGATGAGGCGACCGACAGGCGTGCGGTCAAAAAACTGCGCCGCTAAAGACAGAACGTGCCGAAACAGATCGTTGCGGATATCGGTGGTGATCTGCTGCCCTACTTTGGTGACAAGAAACCCCTGCCAGGACTGTAGCCCAAACCGGAACAGCACCGTCACCAGCAGTAACCCACTCAGCATGGCTAACCCTGTGGGCAGGTCAACGGTTTTCAAAAAGCCGAAGGTAGATGGCTCATTTTTGAGCAGAGAAATAGTCTGCCCAATCAAGATCGGCTGAATGGCGCTGGAGATAGACAGCGGCACCAGCAAAACTGCCGAAATCAGAAGTGTAGGCGTGTAGGGTTTGGCATAGGGCACAATGCGCAGAAACAGTCGCCAATCGCTAAGACGGGGCGATCGCCGCCGTTGGGAGGCATCAGGGGGGAAGGTTGCATCAGTCATGATGTGATCGTAGCCGATGATCTGGTGACAGAGATAGGCTATACCTGTTTAACTGCCGTAAAGTTCTGTTTTTATGCCTCGTTCTCGCCCTAGGCTTCGCCTCTATCAAAAAATTGCGTTAGCACTCAGCATTCTGCTGCTGGCGGTCTATTACGTGCATGATCTAGAGCCAAGCTGGATTGAGGTAAAAACCGTCTCTCTAACGTTGCCCCATCTAGCACCTGAGTTTTCGGGCTACCGCATTGTGCAACTGTCCGATATCCACGCAGATCGATGGATGACCTCTCAACGTATTCAAAAAGTTGTGGGTCGGGTGAACGACATGCACCCTGATTTAGTGGTGTTGACGGGCGATTTTGTGACGCGCAATCCTGAAGAATTTGCACCCAGTCTTGCGGTTTTGAAGTCCTTGCAGCCTGTAGATAAAACCCTGGCGGTGCTAGGGAATCACGATGCTTGGACAGATCCAGGCCTGATTCAGCGCACGTTAGAGACGGCTGGTGTACAGGTGCTGAACAACCGATCCGTCACCCTTGAGCGCCCTTCGGCACAGCTCCATATTGCGGGGGTGGATGATATTTGGGCAGGGCGCGATCGCCTCAACGAAGTTCTCGCAGCGCTCCCCACCACAGGCGCAGCCATCCTCTTAGCCCACGAGCCAGATTTTGCCGATACCAGTGCCGCGACGGGACGGTTTGATCTCCAACTATCGGGCCATTCCCACGGCGGTCAGATCCATCTGCCTTTTATGAAGCGGGTACTGCCACCTCTAGCCTATAAATATCCGCTCGGTCAATATCAGGTGGGTTCGATGATTCAGTACACAAATCGCGGTTTGGGCAGCTCTGGCATTCCGATTCGGTTTAACTGTCGTCCTGAAATTACAATTTTCACCCTCAAGAATACCTAGAGTTTTGGGGCATGTATTTTATTCTTTAACCCAGCTAATCTAGATTAAACAGGATCATAAGGACTAGTATATTTATTCAAGAAATACTCGAATGATAATTCATTTATACAATATTCACTAAAGTCTTCATAACTCAATGAAATTTTACAAAGCCTGCTTAGTATCAACCATATCTTACTGGCATTACTTACGTCTTCCATCTCAAAAATAGAGTCATCATACTGAGTCATCCAGTTATCAATAAGTGGCTTTATCTCATCTTGTAAAATAGCTGAAAAATCATTGTTTAAATCATAGGATGCAGGAAATGCATCTTCAATACCTCCACTTAGAATACAGCTTAAAAAATAGATTGAGTTATAAACATTGCACTCAGATGAAGCAGTTCTTACCCAAGCAGGTGGAAAATAATGAGGTACGAGACTCCATTGCTCTGAACGAGTTTTGGAGAAAAAATTTAGCAAATAAAATATTTCAGATATATTTTCTGTGGCTACCATAAATCAGAATAGTAATTGTAGGATGGGTTGACATTAGGAAACCCATTGCCAGACCAATGTATCAAAACAAGCCACTTCACCCTTTCAATCATTCGCTTAGGCTCTAGCCTCCCATTCGTTGGTGCGATCATTACAATTTGCCAAAGGCAATACTAACGTGACCGCAACCAATCACTTAAATCTTCAGCACTCGTAAAATCTAACAATGCTTCTCCCAAAGACTCAAGTTGAACGAGGGATAAAGCTTGAACCTGCGATCGCATTGCTGAAGACACCTGACCGATGCGGCATGTCCGTTGGCGGAGAATGAGCGATCGCGCTTCTTCCGTTCTGCCCTCAATCCTGCCTCGTTGCTCTCCCTCTTGAAGAAATTCCTCTTTCCACTCCTGGTAAATTACAGATTGCTGCATGATTTCTCTCCTGAGAACCTGGTTGATGAATCCCTTCTCGAATAATAGCCCCGCTAGAATCCCAGCAGAGGCCGCAATATTACTGTGAATGCGTATTTCTGGAATAGCATCAACTTTTGCTGCAACTTGTCTAAGGGTTTGAGCTTTGTCTGGTGTCTGCGTCAGCACCGCCAAAGGCACTGAATCTTAAAACTGATAAGCCCTGAAAAACCGTACCTCACCTTAGAAATTAAGGTGAGGTACGGTTTCGCAAAAATTCACGCGTTTATTTATTAGGCTGAGGCGTCATTCGTAAATAAGGCTTCACTTCAGTAATACCTTTAGGGAACTTCTGACGTGCTTCCTCAGTGGGGATAGAAGGCACCACCACGCAATCACCGCCGTCTGTCCAGTTGCCAGGGGTTGCTACGCTGTAGTGGTCGGTGAGCTGAAGTGAATCAATCACCCGTAGCAGCTCGTCAAAGTTACGACCCGTGCTGGCAGGGTAGGTCAACGTCAGGCGGAGCTTTTTGCTTGGGTCAATAATAAACACTGAGCGCACCGTCAGCGTGTTACCCGTGCTGGAATTCGGGTGAATCATGCCGTACAGCTCAGACACCTTCTTGTCAGCATCCGCCAGAATGGGATAGTTGACAGCCGAACCTTGGGTTTCGTTGATATCGCCAATCCAGCCCTTGTGGGATTCTGCACTGTCTACGCTGAGCGCAATGGGCTTCACGTTGCGCTTATCAAACTCAGATTTCAGCTTTGCGACTAGACCCAGTTCGGTGGTGCAGACGGGGGTATAGTCAGCGGGGTGAGAAAACAAAATGACCCAGCTATCGCCAGCCCACTCATGAAAATTAATGGTTCCTTCAGAGGAATCTTGGGTAAAATCGGGCGCGACGTCCCCTAGTCTCAGAGACATGGTTGAACTCCTGTGGTGTCAAAATAAAACGGTCAAACTTAATCCGTTTCTCGATCATGCCATAAAACCCCGATTCATCGGTCGGAATACAGATCTTAATAAATTTCTCAGAATTGAACGGCAGAATAGGCTTTTACTTTAAGGCTTTTGCTTTTGAGATGGAGGCAACAAAGGGATTTGCTGCGACTTGGGATGGCGGGAATAAAACGTCTTCTAGCATTGTGACGGCGGTATCGAAATCATCGTTCATGATCTGTACGTCAAATTCATGGGCTGAGGCAATTTCAACCTGGGCGCGCTCTAGACGACGGGTGATCGCCGCATCGGTATCTTGACCCCGCTTGCGAATGCGCACTTCCAGTTCTTCGATGGAAGGTGGCGCAATAAAAATCTGAAGCGCATCGGGCGCTGTTTTGCGTACCTGACGGGCACCCTCTAGCTCAATTTCTAAAATCACCCGTTCTCCTTGGGCAATACGATCAAGTAAGGGCTGGCGAGGGGTGCCGTAGAGATTGCCCGCAAACTCAGCCCATTCTAAAAACTCGCCCTGAGCCACCATTGTCTCAAACTGCGATCGCGTCAAAAAGTAATAGTGCTGCTTGTCTACCTCGCCAGCACGGGGCGATCGCGTGGTGGCTGAAATCGAAAGGTGTAGTTCTGGGTGGCGGTCTAAGAGCGCTCTTAAGACCGTTCCTTTGCCCACGCCGCTCGGCCCTGTAAAAACAATCAAATTCTGTGGCGGTGACTTTGGAGAGGGTTTAGACATGGGAAATAGATTTAATACGCTTAAACTCGTTATACCCCACTCCAACCCTCTCCCTGTGAATCACAGAAAACACAGTCTATTAACGAAGACGATTAATCACTGCTGTCACTCGATTCTTTGCTGACCATAAACCGATGGGCAACCGTTTCGGGCTGAATGGCAGATAAAATGACGTGACCGGAATCTGCCACAATGACGGCACGGGTTCGTCGCCCGTAAGTTGCGTCAATGAGCTGCCCCCGCTCCCTGGCATCGGTAATAATACGCTTAATGGGTGCCGACTCTGGACTGACGATCGCAATTACGCGATTCGCAGAAACAATGTTGCCAAATCCAATATTGATGAGCTTAATATCCATGACCTCACTCCTAATACAAAAGTATGTAGTTACCCCCACAGGTCAGTCGTGATTTTACAGGTTTATGCTAGTGCAAGCGGCTGTTCTCTCACCCTGTGTCTCTAGCGTCTATCGTATCGGCAAACATCCGGCAGTCACAACTGTAAAACGGCATCCTCTAGCGTTTATCAGAAGCTTTCTTCGCTAGGATGACGCTCAGAACGGCATTTGCCGGAAAGTATTGAAAAAGTCAGCTCATAAAACTTAACTGGGGCGTTTATCGTGCAGCAGGTTGATTTAACGACGTTAATCGCCCTTAAAGCGGAATTATGTGCGCAGTGGATCCCCGCACGACTGGAGCAGGTGTATCAGTGCGATCGCTTTACGGTGAAGCTGGCGTTGAGGACGCTCAAAAAACGAGGTTGGCTTACGCTCAGTTGGCACCCTCAGGCGGCGCGGATTGGTATTGGGGAAGCACCGCCGCGCGTGCCGGATACATTCACCTTTAGCCAGCAGTTGGTGCATCAGCTTAGCGGTTTTGCCCTGGTTGCCATTGAGCAAATTGCCCCGTGGGAGCGGGTCATTGACCTCCAGTTTGCCGAGCGCCCCCAAGAGCCGCCCCAGTGGCATCTCTACGTCGAAATTATGGGCAAGTACAGCAACGTCATTTTGACCACAGCAGACCACCTAATTGTGACGGCAGCGCACCAAGTCAGCAATAACCAGTCACGGGTGCGCACCATCCAAACCGGAAGACCCTATGAGCTGCCGCCCGGACTGACGGGGCCAACGCCTTCTTTGGCAGAGACTCAAGAGAGTTGGTGCGATCGCCTCTCTCTCATCCCAGGGCCGCTCAAAACCACCATTCTTAAGGTGTATCGCGGACTCAGCTCGGCGCTGGTGTTAGAAATACTAGAGCAGGCACAGCTAGACCCCACTCAAACCACAGATACTTTAACCACCTCTGAATGGGACACCTTATATCAAGTCTGGCAAAGCTGGTTAACAATGCTAGACAGCCGCACGTTTCAACCAGGTTGGCGTACCAACGGCGGGTTTACGCTACTGGGCTGGGGCATAACGCAGCCTGTGGCGTCGGTTCAGGCATTAGTAGACAGTTACTATACGTCTCAGCTCAATCAGCAGTCTTTTGGGCAGATGCGCCATCAGCTTTTACAAAAGTTGGGCAATGTATTGGCAAAGCTGCAAACCAAGGCCGATGTATTTCTAAAGCAGATTGCAGATTCTGACCAAGCCGATCACCATCGGCAACAGGCAGATTTGCTAATGGCAAACCTCCAGCACTGGCGGCTGGGGATGTCTGACATTACGCTGCCTGATTTTGAAACCGAGCAGCCTGTGACCATTGCCCTAAACCCAGAACGCAACGCGGTACAGAATGCTCAGACATTGTATCGGCGGCATCAGAAATTACGGAGATCGCGAGATCACGTTAAGCCCCTTTTAGAAGCGGTGCAGCAAGAGATTGATTACTTAGCGCAGATAGAAGCCACCGTTGAGGCATTAGCGCAGTTTGAGAGCGAAGAAGATCTCCAGATCTTGATTGAGATCCGCGAAGAGTTAATTCAGCAAAAGTATCTTTCTGACCCTGACTACCACGCGCCCGCCAAGGGCAAAGCCGACTTTTATCGCTACCCATCTCCTAGCGGTGGAGAAATTTGGGTGGGGCGTAATAATCAGCAAAATGAGCAGCTTAGCTTTAAGGTTGCAGGTGCCTACGACCTCTGGTTTCACACCCAAGAAATACCAGGTAGCCACGTCTTGCTGCGCCTAGAAGCTGGTACGCCTGCGCAACCACAGGATTTACAGCACGCCGCAAATCTTGCCGCGTACTATAGCCGCGCCCGTCAAAGTACCCAAGTGCCTGTGGTGTGGACAGAACCTAAAAATGTTTATAAACCGAAAGGTGCAAAACCAGGCATGGTGGTTTACAAACATGAAAACGTCATTTGGGGAAACCCCCAGACAGTGCTACTTCCTACTCTAGACTGCAATGAGTTAGCGTAATTGCATTTTGGCAGGCTCTTGCTAGGCACACCCTTCTACAAACTCAACCTCTGGCAACTTTCCAGATCGAAATTGAGTTACACGACCGTTTAAGGTTTCAAAAATCACCCGATAGTTGCTATCTGAGGCATCTTTAGGCACAAGGGTTAGGTAGTGTCCACCGCTACGACCTGTGTACTGGTGAGGGGTTACTCGAATTTGACCAGGGTATAAAGATTTAATTCGGGCTTCTGTGTCGCCAACTTTTGCGCCACTTACGGTGGTGATTGAGCTGCCCTTATAGATATCCACTCTGGCAATCCGGTCTTGAGTCCGAACAATGCGGTTATCTTCACGATTACTGATCACCATCAGCCCTAGGTTCTGCGGCTTTGCTTTAGGGACAAGAGCATAGCAGCCACCCATACCAGCCCGCGCTCCTTTTTCCACAAGCTGTATTCCTGCAGATTTTTCAGCTTCAGCAACCGTCATACCAATCCGAATTGGGCCAATTCCATTGATTGCCACTTTGGATCGCTCAGTGAGCTGAGCCTGAGCAAAGATCGGCACGGCTACTAACGAAATTGCAAGTATAGTGCCAACAAATAAGGCTAAAAGCGTTCTTTGCCGTTGCAAGAATCTTCCGCTCAATAATTTAGGTTGCTGGTTCATCTAAATGTTCTGCTACCTCTGCATACAAGTTCATAACATGGCTGTCTGCCAAGCTGTAGTAAATGTTCCGTCCTTCACGACGATATTTTACTAAACGCTGCGATCGCAACACGCGCAACTGATGCGACACCGCCGACTCCCCCATTTTGGCGACTGCTGCAAGATCGCACACGCATAACTCCTGCTGCGCTAAGGCAGACAACAACCGCAAACGACTCGGATCGGCCAATGTCCCGAAAAACTCAGCCATCTGCTGCGCCTTCTCGATTGAAACAATCTCAGGCTGCACCTGTCGGACATTTTCTAGATTAACCAAATAGTCATCACAGCCCGGAGCATCGACAGATGGAGAGACTTTGGTCTTAGGTAAGCGAGGCTTGTTCATATGCGGGGCTGAGAAGGTTGAGAGCCTGAAAAGAATCGTTGTGCTTGCTTTTAGTTTAAGCCATAAAATGAGAATCATTATAATACATGAGCATATCTTCAGATATTGTGAAATTATGTTAGAGTTTTGGAAATTCTTGACCCAGTATTCTGGTTTATAAAAACTTCCATGACTCAACCCCCGTCCCTCAAAACTCAGAACATGCAGGTCGGTGGCATGGACTGCACAAGCTGCGCGATGAAGATTGAAGGCAGTCTGGAAAAATTATTGGGTGTGGCTGAGGTATCGGTTGTGGTCGCCACAGGACGATTGACAATATCCTATGACCCGAATCAGGTGGATGAAGCAGAAATTAAGAAGCGGGTAACAGGTCTAGGCTATACGGTAGAAACTGAGGTTCCAAAATCCTCCAATCAATCTGCCTCTCACAATTCCAAGAATACTCATGAAGGCCATGCTCATAGTAAACATAGCCATGCTCATAAAGAAAATGAGAATCAAGATGGTGAGCAGAACCACGAGCATAGTCATGGGAGTGGAGGGTTCGATCTAAAGCGTGAGGGTCTTCTAGTTGGGGTTGTCATTGCGCTGTTTATCTTAGGTTCTGTTTTTGAAGCGCCGTTGCACAACACGCCCTTCTCGATTGGAGAATATTTAGTCTTTATTCCGGCGTACCTGCTGAGTGGCTGGACAGTTCTCACCAGTGCAGGGCGCAATATTCTGCGGGGGCAGGTGTTTGATGAGAATTTTTTGATGACGATCGCAACCGTGGGAGCAATCGCCATTCACAAACTACCTGAAGCGGTTGGCGTGATGCTGTTCTTCAAAGTAGGCGAGTTATTTCAGGAGTATGCGGTGGGGCGATCGCGTCGCTCCATCTCTGCACTGCTCGAAATTCGTCCTGACGCTGCCAACCTCAAAACCGACAGCGGTATTCAGACGGTTTCTCCAAAAGTAGTCAAAGTGGGGGACATCATTGTCGTAAAACCTGGTGAAAAGGTGCCGCTGGATGGCGAAATTCTGAATAGCAGCGCGCAGGTTGATACTTCTGCTCTTACAGGCGAATCAGTTCCGCGCACGGTTGAAGTTGGAGAAATGATTTTAGCTGGGATGATTAACCAGACCGGAGTGCTGACGATTAAAGTCACTAAGCTGTTTGGAGAATCCTCGATCGCCAGAATTTTAGATCTGGTCGAAAACGCCAGCAGTAAAAAAGCCGCAACCGAAAAATTCATTACTAAATTTGCGCGGCAGTACACCCCCATCGTGGTGATTGCGTCGTTGGCTGTAGCTATTCTGCCGCCCCTCTTCAACCTAGGCACTCATGCCGAATGGGTCTATCGCGCCCTCATTTTGCTGGTCATTTCCTGTCCCTGTGGGCTGGTGATTAGCATTCCCTTGGGCTACTTTGGCGGCATTGGTGGAGCAGCTAAGCGTGGGATTCTCGTCAAGGGTTCGACGTTTTTAGACACGCTAGCGGGGATTAAGGCGATCGCCTTTGATAAAACGGGCACCCTTACCCAGGGCGTGTTTAAGGTAATGCAAGTTTCGCCCTACAACGGTTTTACAGAAGCAGAATTGTTGAGATTGGCGGCAGAAGCCGAGTCCAATTCTAATCACCCCATTGCAAAATCAATTCGAGAAGCTTACGGACAGCTCATTGATGCCTCGACCATTACCGACTACACCGAGATTGTCGCCCACGGCATTATGGCAACAGTAGAAAACCGATGGGTTGTGGCAGGCAATGATCGCTTAATGCATCTTGAGAATATTGAACACGACACCTGCAATGTTGAAGGCACCGTGGTTCATCTGGCGGTAGATCGGCAGTATGCCGGATACATCGTGATTGCCGATGAAATCAAGGCCGATGCGGTACAGGCGATTCGTGCCCTTAAGCAGTCAGGTGTAGAAACCATTACGATGCTCACGGGTGACTCTAAGGTAGTCGCTAAAAATATTGCCCAAACCCTTGGGGTAGATTCCTTTCAGGCAGAGCTACTGCCCGAAGATAAAGTGACGGCAGTTGAAATGCTGCTCCAAAAAGTAAGACCTAAAGGCACAGTTGCTTTTGTGGGGGATGGCATTAATGATGCTCCAGTGCTGGCTAGAGCGGATGTAGGAATTGCGATGGGGGGGCTGGGTTCCGATGCAGCGATTGAGACTGCCGACGTAGTGCTGATGACCGATGCACCTTCTAAGGTGGCAGAGGCCATCCAGATTGCCCGCAAGACCCACGCGATTGTGGTGCAGAATATTGTGTTTGCCCTAGTCATCAAGGCCGTATTTATTATTCTGGGTGTCTTTGGTCTGGCAACGATGTGGGAAGCGGTGTTTGCTGATGTGGGGGTCGCGCTGGCAGCGATTTTTAATGCCACAAGGGTTCTAAAGTAACTCATTATTTTCCAGATTCTGTTGTTCTAAGAGTTGTGAAGCGGCTGGCGTTAAAAGCTTTCCGACTTGGACTGTTAACGGAAAAACGGTAACGGGGACACGACCACTACAAGAACTTGCCCAACTGTCTGTCTATAAAGAGTCGCAAAACTTCAAAAATGCATTGCCCGACGAACCTGACGCTCACTAGAAAGCAATCCTGTTGATGATTCGTTGCTTCCAGTATCCATAGATCTTGAAACTTCAAACTTCAGTCCGTATTTGATTTATCCCGATGCATCATGAGCAAACCCAGAAGTCTCAACAACTTCAACAATACTCAAAGCTTCAACGTAAGACGTGGAATCACGTTAAGACTTTCATGGACTGGGATAGCGTCAGCCTTACTTTTGCTGGGTAGCCCAAAACTGTCTACACCTACAGAACTGTTTACTCCACCAGCTCTACCGCGTTTATCAGATCCGAAGGCTTATTTACCGCCACTGATAGAACCGTTTCGCTTAGAGCTGAATTTAACGCGCCGCCGCGTAACGCTATTTCGAGGCAATAGTCCTGTCAAAAGCTACGCTGTGGCGATTGGTAAGCCAGGTTGGGAAACCCCCGTTGGAAAGTACCAAATCAAAACCATGTATCACAATCCAGTTTGGGTTAATCCCTTTACGGGAGAAGTCATTCCAGGTGGCAGTCGTGACAATCCTCTAGGAACTAAATGGATGGGATTTTGGACAGATGGCAAAAACCAGATTGGTTTTCACGGCACGTTCAATCGCTCATCGGTAGGGCAGCCTGCATCTCATGGCTGTGTGCGTATGCTGGAAGAAGATATCGGCGATCTCTTCAAGACCGTTCCGCTGGGGACGCCTGTGAATGTGTTTTGGGAAAAAGGTTAATGGGTTTGAAGATTAGATCGAAACTCAAACTTTAGAACGCTCATTCATAGCGAAGCTTCAGCCCTAAAATCATCAGCGCCAAAATTAAGGTAATGAAATTTGCCACAATGACGGGCGTTGAAGGGAGCAAAATCCCGTACACAAGCCACAAAAACACCCCTAAACAGAAGCTAATGAGCATCGGTAGCGACATATCTTTTGCAGATTTTGTTCGCCAGGTTTTGAGAAGTTGGGGTACAAAAGAGATTGTGGTTAAGGTTCCTGCCAGAAGACCCAACAGCGTAATGAAATCCATAAAGTTCCTAACTGCGTTCTTTAGAGACAAAAATACTGTTGAAACGCTGCCTTAAGGCCGGAATTACAGGGCAAGGATTTTGGCGCTCAAGCTGAGGCTGGCGCTCCCAGTTAAAGCTGCCCCAGCTATAGGGTGCCATCTGCGCTGCCGAAAGCCACAGTAGCCGCTTCGCGCGGGTCATTGCTACATACAGCAGCCGGAATTCCTCTGCAACTTTGAGGCTTTTGGCCTGTTGCCATGCTTCTTGAGCCGAGAGGATGGGATAGCTCCCGTGGAGATTGGCGCGGATCTGGGCGCGGGCAACCTCTGCGATCGCATATTCTCCTAAAAACTGTGCCGTACCAGGTACGCGCAAACTGCCAGGAATCACGTTCTCGTGTAAAAACGGCAGAAAGACCACATCCCAATCTAGCCCTTTTGCTTTGTGCATGGTGATGAGGGTGAGCTGATGGGGGCGGGTGTAGTGGCTCTCGTCATTTTCTAAATCAACGGCTTCAAACCGCTCTGTGCTAACAATGTCTTGGAGAATAGAAATAGTGGTCGCCAGAGTAGTCTGTACATTTGCAGTGCTTACGCCGTTCAATTGCTGCTGAAGTCTGCTGGTGAGCTTATCGGCAGTGGCTAACTCAGCGGCATCGTAATGGAGCATGAGCGCCAGAAACGAAATGAGCTGATACAGCGGTAGCTCCCACCGAGCCGCCAAGAGCTTCACGCAGACTTCACGAATCTCGATCAGTTTTTGGTCGGTTTGAGCAGGGGCAAGTGGCCCTGGATATAAAAACTGTTCGGGTTCGTTAGCAATTTGATTAAAGTCGTAGGTGGGCACTACCTGCCGTTTTGCCAGGGTGGTGAGCGCCACCTTAAAATATTCGGTTGAGTGGGGTCGCGCCAAAAACTGAAGCATTGCCAGCATCTCGTTGGGCACATTAGAGCGGCGATCATTGGCTCCCACGTCA
>JAGVDA010000140.1 GCA_020058975.1 Thermosynechococcus sp. WC_1
AGGAGCTTCCTGGGTAAGCTGACTATGCATCAACACAATTTGAGCCGTCTCGATCGCCACATCCGTCCCAGAACTCAGCGCGATCCCCACATCCGCCTGTACCAAAGCAGGGGCATCATTAATCCCATCCCCCACCATCCCTACCTTTTTACCTTCCGCCTGCAAAGCCTGAATCACCTTCGCCTTATCCGTGGGAGACACCCCCGCATAAATCTCCTCAGAACTTAACCCCAACTGACGCCCAATCGACTCCGCTGAAGGTGCTGATCGCCCGTTAGCATCAGCACCTTCAGCTTTTGCTGCCGCAGCATGGAGATCGCATCCACCGCGTCCACCCGCAACGGATCCTGAAGTGCAATACCGCCGCCATACTGTCCATTCACCGCCAAAAATACAATACTGTGTCCTTGAGTCGCGAGGGTTTCGGCTTGGTGGCGATCGCCTGCTATTGGTTGCTCGAAACCCACAGCGACTGGCTGAAGTGGCAGCTGAAATTGAGGAAATTGGTGTAGATGGGAATGTACAGCGTAACTAGACTCATTGGTCGTCGCATGGCATCTCAGCAAAGCGGCACCATTGTAAATGTAGCCAGCCTGATGGGTAAGGTTGCGGCACCTACGATGGCGACCTATTCTGCCACCAAGTTTGCCATTTTAGGCTTTACCCAAGCCATCCGAGGTGAACTTGCGGCGCACAATATTCGGGTAATTAGCCTTTTGCCATCTCTAACAGATACAGATATGGTGCGGGACTTGAAGTGGTTTAGATGGGCGGTACCCATAACTTCAGAGCAGGTGGCTGAGGCACTGATCAGGGGCTTAACCCGAGACGCGAATGAAATTATTGTGGGTTGGCAAGGACAAATGGCGGTGTGGTGCAATCGTCTAATGCCTTGGCTCTTGGAGCGAACGCTTCAGGTTGCTGCGCCAAGGTTTGAAGAAGATCAACCCTTTGGGCATCAGCTCCGTCACGTCAGCGATCCGTCAATTTAGGATCATGAATTTAATAACCTTCAACTTTGACCCTCACCGTTCGGCTGAGCGCTCACGCCGAAGCCCCCAGCCCCTCTCCCATTCTGGGAGAGGGGAGCAAGAAGAGTCTTGTGTAAAGCCTTTGGGCTATAAGAAAGGGGATGAGGAAGTGCAAGGTGCATCGTTTCTAAACAATTCTGTGGATTATTTAGAAACGATGCTTAAAGACCTAGATCGGCCAAAATGTCTGTGGCGTGGGTTTCGGTGTTGATGCTGGCGTAGACGTGGGCGATCGCTCCTTGGGGGTTAATCACATAAGTCACGCGCTTCGCATAGCCGCCGCCATCCACATCATAGGACTTGATGATCGAGTGGTTGGTATCTGCCAACAGGGGAAACGGAAGGCTAAATTTTTGCGTAAACTGCTGGTGAGAAGATTCATCATCCGCACTTACGCCCAGCACCACAATATCTTTACCTTGGTAGGCCGTATAGTTATCGCGGAAGCTACAGGCTTCTTTGGTGCATCCGGGCGTATCATCCTTCGGATAGAAATACAAAATTACGGTCTTACCCGAAAAATTGGAGAGCGATACCGTGTTGCCATTCGTATCTGTGGTGGTAAACGCAGGTGCGGGGGTTCCCACTGTTAAAGCCATATTTCACCTCATCCTAGACATAAAGTTTGCGCCGAAGACTCAATGAAAGTCTCTCAAAGCCTTCAACATTGTACGCCTTATCCATTCAAGACCAAGGTAAGCGGAATCACGTCCCCGTCGGCGGCATTGAATGCGGCATTGTACGCGGCATCATCGGCATCGGCGGTGGGTAGGCAATGCGCTCATGATTGACCTGCTGCCAAACCTGCACAAACGTCTGGGCTAGGCGCTCTAAATCTTCGCGGGAGAGATGGGCATCGACAAGCTGCTGTTCTTGCCAGCGGGTTTTAAAGATTTGCTTGACGGTTCGCAGCGCCGCTTCCGGCTCTTTTTGCTTCATTGCTCGCAGCGCCGCTTCACAAGAATCTGCCAGCATCACAATCCCTGTTTCTCGACTTTGAGGCGCGGGACCTTCGTAGCGAAAGTCCTGCTCTTGAATGGTCGTGGGTGGCGTAGACTGCTGCGCCATTTGACAAGCTTGGTGATAAAAATAGGCGATGAGCATAGTGCCCTGATGCTCTGGAATAAAAGCCTGCACCGCAGATGGTAGCCCTGCTTTGCGCGCCATTACCAGCCCTTGCTCAACATGCTGGCGAATCAGGTGGGCGCTCAGCCACGGGTCATTCAGGTCGGTGTGCTTATTGGGGCAGCCAAACTGATTTTCAATAAACGCCTGAGGGTCATGCATTTTACCAATGTCGTGGTACAGCGTCCCCGTTCTGACTAGCTCTACGTTGCAGTGCAGGGCGCGCGCCCCAGCCTCTGCCAATGTGGTGACAAACTGCGTATGCTGAAAGGTGCCAGGAGCCTGCTCTGCAAGCTGTTTGAGCAGGGGGCGGTTGGGGTTGGCTAACTCCGCTAGGCGGATGGGCGTAATGAGGTCAAACAGCTTTTCGAGGTAAGGGCTAATGCCTAAGGCGATGATGCACCAGCCCACACCAATCAGCCCCTGTCGCAAAGCAGATGCTGCCAGACTGAAGATCCCTAGGGTATTGGTGCCGCCGAGAAGAATGACGTAGGCGATCGCCTGTACCATCCCCAACACCAGTCCAAACCGCGCTAACTCCTCCCGCGACCTGGCATGGCTGGCGAGAACGCTGCCCACGAGGCTTCCGATCACAATTGCGAAAAAGGTAGGCCAGACGGCAGACGGTAGACCAAAGGGGACTAACACCCCTAGCAGAACCACAACAACGGCTCCCATGATGGATCCATAAAAGGTACCTACCAGTAGACCTACAGCAGGCAACGTTGTGTAGGTGATTTCCGTTAGACCAATCATGAGAGGGACACTCAGCGCCAGAATCAGTACCAACGCCGTATCGCTATGACACCAGCGCTGATGAGACCACCGTTGATAGTAGCGTCGTCTCATCCACGCAAATAGCCCTAAGGCAACAGCAACTGCTAGGCCAGTCGTCACCAGCCCTTCGACATTGACTCGCCGCTCACTCAAGTTAAGGCTATCGAGAAGCGCAAAGTTTGCAGAGGTAATAGGCTGATTTTTCCAAACGATGACCTCACCTTTGCGAATGGGCACCTGAATGGGCTGGATTTGCTGAGCAGCCTGTTCTTGCTGCCGCAGCGTTTCTGCGGGGTCAATGATGAGGTTAGAGCGCAGCACAACGGGCAAAAGCTGAATTGCGACTTTCTGGTGAGGAACACTCCAGTCACTGACTTGAGCTGCTACGGCATTTTTGGTGACGTCGGCAAGCAGCCCAGGCGCAACCCCTTGGGCTAACATCCTTCGCAGAACGACCTTCAGCTTTTTCTGCAAAGGTTCCCAGTCTGAATCGGGAAGGTCAAGAATAGGCTCAATTTGTAGATTCGCCAACTGTGCTGCAACGGAGCGCTGTGCCAGTGCGTAGCGCTCGTGGGATTGGATGATGACCTGACGCATGTTTCCCCATTGAGGGGTTGTGCCGACTTTACGGTAAGCTGCGCTGAGTTCGGCTAAAATTCGCTGGTGTTCTGGCGATTGATCGCGCTTAACAGAATTATTTTCAGAAACACTGCGATCTTCAGCATTTTTGAGTAGCGCCTCTAACTGCGGCAGACTCATACGCCTGAGCGCGACTTGAACTTCTGTTGAAAGGGCTGTGCTGGGCAAAAAGGGAAAGGGTTTGGTCAGCGTGCGTAAAGCTTCCGCCTGGGTCATGAGCGTTGCAAAGTCACGCTCAATGGTTTCAGTAAGGGACTGACTGAGGGCAAATACATTGAGCGCGGATTGTTTGGCGGCTTTACGCACCGCTGCGGTTGCAATCTTGTCTTCAACAATGATGGTTTGAGGGGCGTAAATGGTCTGGGGCGATCGCGTATTAACGGTAAGCTGCGGCTCGTTATAAAACCGATACCCAATGGTGCCCGTCAGTGCGAGTAGTGCCACAAGCCCCATCAAAATTGACCGACGAGAGACTGCGCGAGTCTCGACGGGAAACTGACAAGGCCACATTAGTTTTCCTAAGGGCCTCAGGTTAAGACCCTTCAAGCGGTAAGACCCCTGACATAGCGGGGAAAATACCGTAAAAAAGGCGCTACTGCTATCAGAATATCTTTACCAGTCGCCATATTAATCGTGAATGATTTAGGGGATATCGCGTTGTGCAGACTCAGAATATGTAGCGTAGAACGTCCTCACTTGACCATTATACGAAAGAGGGTGCGCCGCTGCATTAGCGGGGACGGAGCTGACCCGAAGCGGCGATCGCCACGGCAGACCAGTCTTGCGCTGGATGTGCTTCATAACAGCCTGCCCATCGCGCGGCACAGAGGTTGGCTAAGGTACACAGCCCCTCTTCTAGGGGCATTGCCACGGACCAACGGATGGTTTTGAGCTGCCAGCGCCAGTCTAAGGGCAGGTTTGCAAAGCCGTTATGGAAACCCGATAAAGCTGCTAAAAGAATCTGTAATTCTGGTTGATTGGTTATGGCGAATGCAGATCGCTGCACCGTCAGACGAAAATCTTCTGGTGTGCCCAGCAGCAGATACAGGACTTGGGCAATGGCTTGTTCTGGTGTGGTTTCGCTCTGTCTCGTGTCGTTCTGTGGGGTTAGGGGTGTGAGACTATGGCGATCGCTCAGTTGTTGATAAACGGTGCCAAGCTGTTGGGCAAGGCTTGTGTCTTGCAGGCTGGGCGTTTGCAGAAGGTAAGACAGTAAATACTGAGGCGGTTTTGAGCGCTGGAGCCATTCTAGGGTTTGAATAATTGCTGTGACAGTGCTTACAGTTTGGGGCTGAGCGTCAGAAGGAGCGTGATCGCTGGCAATCGATCCATTTAAAAAAATCAGCGGCAGTATATTCAGCAGCGCATCTTGCCAACGCGGGCAGTTCCAGACATCAGCGTTAATATCACCGCCAATCTTCAGCCAACGTGCGGCAAGCAGACAAAGGCGATAGGTGTGCGGCAGCGCAATTTGAACCGTTGAGGTCGCTTCATCCATTGGCTGCTGTTGGTTGAGCAACCCCTTAGCGTAAAGTTCGCCTAGGGCAGCACCCACCCATAAGCCCTGTAGTTTTAGATGCAGCGGTTCTATTCTCATGCAGTCACTCCTGTAACGGGCTTTGCGTCTTGGTCTGCAAGTGCGTTGCCTGCCCAGAGTCGCTGCCAGGTTAACGTTTTAGAATCAGGTGCTAAATGCCACCGCAGCAGTTGATGTGCCGATTGTCCTATGCCAATGCCTGGTAAACCTAAGGCTTTTCGAGGGGTTTCGGTAGCAAGGGCGATCGCCGTTTCCACATCGCAAACGCCCCACTTCACTAAATTTTTCACGCCGTCTAACAGCGGCAAAGTCGTACCCGATAGGGTTCCGTCAGCTAGCCGCGCAGTGCCTTGAATTACCTCAATCTGCCGACTATCCCAAGGATATAAGCCATCGGGTAAACCCAACGGCGCAAGGGCATCATTGACTAAAAATAGTTCTCCGGCATTGCTGGCACGAAGCAGCCATTGCAGCATCAGCGGCGAGACGTGCTGTCCATCGGCAATAAAGCCGCAGAATACTCCTGGCGTGAGGGCAGCGGCACCCAGTAGACCTGGTTCTCGATGGTGCAGGGGCGGCATGGCGTTAAAGGCATGCGTGACCATGGTGGCACCTTGAGCAAAGGCAGCTTGGGCTTGGGCAGCGGTGGCGGTGGAGTGGCCTAGGCTAACGATAATGTTTTGGGCACGAAGATGGGCGATCGCTTCGCACCCAGAGTCCGCTTCCCTTGAAATATCCAGCTCTGGGGCTAAGGTCATCACTTTTACCCAAGGCGCGTAACAGCCAAGCACCTGTTTTAGACGCTCTCGCGTCAGCGGCTGAAGGTATTTTTCAGGATGGGCACCGCGCTTTTGTGGGTTGAGGAAAGGGCCTTCTAGGTGTGCGCCTAATATTTCTGCAATTGGCTGATTACCCTGGGGCTTAAAGTGGGCAATGCAGTCTAATGCTTGACGAATCTTGTCGAGAGAGGTGGTAACGATAGTGGGTAAGAAAGCATCGATCCCTTGTGTCCACAAAAAGGCAGCAACTTCTCTTAAACGCGCTGTGCTGTTGGGCAGTAAATCTGGAAAAGCCAGCCCCAATGCACCATTAATCTGAAGATCAACGCCCCCTAGAGAAACCCAGTCTTCTGCAATATCAAGCTTAGGTTCTAGCACTGGACTCGCCTCGTTCATCGCCACAATAGATAAAATCTTGGCGGATTCATCCAGTGTGATCTGCTGTAGCCCAGAGTAGCCAGGAATACGGGCATTTTCAATCGAGTGATAATGCCATTGGTCAGGAATTTGTCTCATAACAGCCGACGCATCGCGTTATTGCAACCGCACAAAGTATACGCTGTCTGCGGAATCTCGCTGTATTCGCAGCGGGAAAGTACCCTAACGGACAACTCACCAAGACTAAATGTCTCAATAGTGGTACTGACAGGCAAGAATGGTCAGATATTCATCCTCTAAGGCATATACCAGTCGATGGGTATCGTCGATGCGTCGTGACCAAAATCCAGCTAAATTTTCCTTCAGTGGCTCCGGCTTGCCAACGCCTTCAAAGGGCACTCTCAAGGTGGCTTCAATGAGTCTGTTGATCCGTTTAAGCGTCTTTTTATCTTGAGTCTGCCAGTAAAGATAATCAGACCACGCATCATCCGTCCAGGCAAGCTTTCTACTCATTCAGCAGATCTCGCTCTACCCCTTTTCCTTGCTTAAATTGAGCGATAGAACGTTCTAAATGCGCTGCATTGGCAGGAGACTTGAGCAAGTAAACCGTTTCAAGAAGGCTGTTAAAAAACTCCAGCGACATTACCACCGCATCGTCTGCATCGCGCCTTGTAATGATGGTGTAGTCTGCATCTTCAACCACATGATCTAAGACGCTCTTTAATCTATTTCTTGCTTCGCTGAAAGATACAACTCTCATAGTTAACTATACTTGCACAATATATTGTACAAGTATAGTTAACTAAAAATGCCCAATCAAATCCTGTTCCCTCTCTGATAAAAAATACGCCTGATAGGATCTTAAGAAAGGTAGAGCTGGACGACAGAGCGACACCTCAGTACCAAAAGATTCATATCAGACGTACCCTAGACCTTTTGACCCTACTGCAATCAAGTTTTTAGGCTCAGATTGAAATAACGGCATCTTATTAACCAGGCTGAGCAATCCCTGAAGGTGCAGCTACAGCAGTCGCACTTGCCTTTGTTTTTTGTGCCACGACATCTGCCGGCAACAATTCAATGTGATTTAATAAAGTCGTCACAAACGCAAATAGCAAAAATGGCACCGACAACACCAAAATTAAGCCGCTCGTCAGAAAGGCGTATACAGGATTTTCGTACATTGCAATAGCTGCGCCAAGGCTGATAAAAATGACGATGAGCCAAATCATCACCTGACCATAGATGTCTCCGAAGGTTAGCGTACAGGTGAAGCGATATTTTTGCAGTAAACCATTCATAGCCATTGCCTCAGAAACGTTAAATCGTGTTACGGCCTTGAGTCCATTCTGAATGGATCCAGGGTTTATGGATGAGAATGGCTCAGATTCGCAATAGAAGTTTGTATAACTCGACAGTTCGATACAAAACAACGCCGACCCATTCAGTTTTTAGCCCCCTACGGAATCAGCATTTCTATGTCTCACCCACGCTCTACGCCGCCTGAAGTTGCAATTATTATGGGTAGCGATTCTGATCTGCCCACAATGGAGGCGGCGATCGCCATCTGTCAAGATTTTGGCATTGCCCATCACGTCGAAATTATTTCAGCCCATCGGACCCCCACCCGCATGGTTGAGTTTGCCCAGAGTGCCCATACCCTAGGGCTAAAAGTCATCATTGCCGGAGCGGGGGGTGCCGCGCATCTACCAGGGATGGTGGCGGCACTCACGCCGCTACCCGTGATTGGGGTTCCGGTTGCCAGTCGGCATTTACAGGGGCTAGATTCGCTGTACTCCATTGTGCAAATGCCAGCAGGGATTCCGGTGGCGACGGTTGCGATCGGGAATGCTCAAAACGCAGGGTTATTAGCTGTACAGATTTTGGCGGCGCAAAGGCCAGAATTATTGGAAAAAGTGATTGAGTTTCGTAAACGCCTAGAAGAAACAGTACAGGCCAAACAAACCCGCTTAGCGGAGATTGGTGCGGCTGAGTATCTAAAAAGTATGTAAGGGCGGGTTTAGCTGATTCTGTACTGGAAAATCTCAGATTTATGGGCAAAACCCGCCCCTACAAAGCCTAGGTGTTATTTTATTCTCATTCCTCAAACTAACGTTACCCATCCATCCCGTCCGAAACCATGACTGAATCTGACTCCATCACAGCACTGGCGGCAGAACGCGCCTGGATTGAGATTGATGAGGGGGCGATCGCCCACAACATTCATGCCCTTCAGTCTTTGCTTAAGCCTGGAACTGACCTGATGGCAGTGGTCAAAGCCAATGCCTACGGTCATGGAGCTGTTCTAGTAGCAACTTTGGCAGAGGCGCTGGGGGTAAAGTTTTTTGGCGTTGCTACCGTCCCAGAGGGCGTTGAGCTGCGTCAGGCCGGAATTTGTGGCTCTATTCTGGTCATGGGTGCCGTGCAGAGCCGGAGCCAGATTGAGGCGATCGCCCACTGGCACTTAGAGCCAACCCTTTGCAATCTTTCGCAAGCCGAGATTTTTTCTAAAGTGCTTTCGGCTCCACTGCCCGTCCATCTCAAAATTGACACAGGCATGTCACGTCTGGGCTACCCGTGGCAACAGGGAATTGATTTTATTGGGCAGGTTCGGGCGCTACACCATCTCCACATTGCCAGCATTTATTCCCATTTGGCAACTGCCGATGACCCAGACCCTAGCTTCATGAAAGAACAGCAGGCGCGGTTTGATAGTGTGATTGAGCGCACCCGCGCAGCAGGCATCCCCATCCCTGCCCTACACATTGCCAACTCTGCCGGGACATTATTTAGTCAGGCGCTGCACTATGACCGAGTGCGCGTGGGGCTATCGCTCTACGGCATCTATCCCAGCTCTGAGTTTGCCTCCGTCATTGATCTAAAGCCCGTGATGCAGGTGCGCGCACGGATCGCTCAAATCAAAGATTTACCCCAAGGCATAGGCGTTAGCTATGGGCACCGCTACGTCACTTCAAAACCCTGTCGTATCGCTATTGTCAGCATTGGCTACGCCGATGGTGTGCCGCGTAATCTTTCTAATCAGATGCAGGTGTTGGTACGGGGGCAAGTTGTTGCGCAGTTGGGCGTTATTACAATGGATCAGATTGTCATCGACGTAACCGACATAGCCGATGCAGCAGTAGGGGATATTGTGACGCTTCTGGGTCAAGACGGCGGTCGCCAAATCTTAGCAGAAGCCTGGTCACAGCTTTTAGACACCATCCCCTACGAAATTGTCTGCGGATTTCAACAGCGTCTTCCTCGGTGTGGGTTTCGGCTACGCTCAACCCACACCGATAGATAACTCGACCCCTTGATTTCCAGCCTTCAATGAAGCTATCGTGCATAGACCCAGGGATCGATGCCATCTTTGACCGCTTTAAACCTATGGAATTTTGATGGCAGAACTCATTCTTTTTTGGCACCGCCGCGACCTTAGAATTTCAGATAACGTCGGTCTTTCTGCCGCCCGCGCCCGTAGCCCCAAAGTGGTTGGCATATTTTGCCTAGACCCCAATATTCTCAACCGTGATGACGTTGCCCCCGCTCGTGTCACCTTTATGATTGGGTGCCTACAGGCACTAGAGCAGCGCTATGAAGCCGCAGGCAGTCAGCTTTTAATTCTTAAAGCCAAGCCAGAAGAAGCCATCCCTCAATTGGCAACGGCCCTCAGTGCCTCGGCAGTATTTTGGAACCAAGACGTAGAACCCTACGCCCAAGAGCGCGATCGCCACGTCACCTTAGCCCTACAGCAAGACGGCATCTCCGTTTCCACTTTCTGGGATCAGCTCCTCCACGCCCCAGGCGAAATCCTCACGGGAGCCGGAAGCCCCTACACGGTGTACACCCCGTTTTGGCGCAACTGGAGTAGCAAAACCAAGCTAGAGCCATTCCCAACTTTTAGAAATGCCCAAGGCTTAACCGCCGACGAACACGGTACCGCCATTGAAGCAGGCATTTTGCCGCTGCCCACCGCGCCAGAGCTGGGCTTTGTATGGGATGCACCGCTGCTGGCTGACCCAGGGGAGCAGGCCGCCACAGAAATGCTCGACTACTTTTGCCAAAATGCGATCGCCGAATACCAAGAAAACCGTAACTACCCCGCAGCCCCTGGCACCTCTTTTCTAAGCGCCCCCCTCAAGTTTGGCACCATCGGCATTCGTGCCGTTTGGTCAGCCACCACCGTGGTTTTAGAAGGATGCCGCAGCGATGAAGTGCGCGCCAGCATTCAAACCTGGCGGCAGGAGTTAGCATGGCGCGAATTTTATCAGCACGCCCTCCATGCCTTCCCAGCCCTCGCAGACGGGCCTTATCGTGCGCTCTGGCAGACCTTTCCGTGGCAGGGTACAGACGAACAGTTTGAAGCATGGTGTACGGGGCAAACAGGCTACCCCATCGTGGATGCCGCCATGCGTCAGCTCAACCAAACCGGATGGATGCACAACCGCTGTCGCATGATTGTTGCTAGTTTTTTAACCAAAGACCTCATTATCAACTGGCAGCGCGGCGAACAGTATTTTATGCAAACCCTCATTGATGGCGATTTAGCTGCCAACAACGGCGGATGGCAGTGGAGTGCCTCTAGCGGTATGGATCCAAAGCCGCTGCGAATTTTCAACCCTTACACTCAGGCGCAAAAATTTGACGCAGAGGGCGAGTACATCCGTGAATGGATACCCGAACTGCGTCGTGTGGGTACGGCACATCTAGTAAGCGGAAAGATTTCTGTAGAAGACTGCGATCGCTGTGGCTATCCCCAGCCCATCGTTGACCACGCCGTACAGCAGCGGCTGTTTAAGCAGCTCTATCAGCAGCAAAAGTGAGGCTAATCCACAACACTGAATCGTCAAGATGCCATGTTAGTATGTTAGACGTGCTGTAAAGCTTCCAGGCAACTGGCCTACAGACTCAATAGCCTGGGTGACTAGCTCAATGGCAGAGCAGTTGACTCTTAATCAATTGGTTCGGGGTTCGACTCCCCGGTCACCCATCCTCAAAAATGCCTTCAGTGTCAACTTATGACCATTGGAACTGAAAATGAACCAACCTTAAAGGATATCGTTCGCAAGCTCGATATCCTGACGGCGGATGTTGAAAAATTGAAAGACGTCGTCGAAAAATTCAACGATAGATTTAGTAACTACCAGCAGGCGACTCAGTGGGTTGTACAGCTTGCGTTCACGCTCATTGTTAGCGCTACCGTTACGGTCATTGTTACATCGGTTCTAAGGCGCTAAAGCTGGGGCTTGAAAACACACTTTCCGTCGGTGTGGGACTGATACTTCTAGTCCACAAGTTGAATTTGAAGCTCGTTTGCGAAGGCTGATCGGTCGGAAAATTCTGGGGCGCTCAGTGATGTGCAAAGAATTTGTGTACTATTTTAACAGTCCTTAACGCTTTGCTCTTGCTTGAAACACGAGAGACAAAGTGCTGACAACGGTGCAAATACCTCTATGTTTGGTTTAATTGGTCATCTCACCAGCCTAGAACACGCTCAGCTTGTAGCGCGAGATTTGGGCTATCCAGAATATGCCGACCAGGGGCTAGACTTTTGGTGTATGGCACCCCCTCAAATTGTGGACTCTATTACCGTCACCAGCGCTACAGGGCAGGTCATTCACGGTAAATATGTAGAGTCCTGCTTTTTGCCAGAAATGTTGGCAACCCAGCGGGTGAAATCCGCAACGCGCAAAATTATTAATGCGATGGCTCATGCCCAAAAGCACGGCATTGACATCACGGCTTTGGGCGGTTTTTCTTCTATTATTTTTGAAAACTTTAACCTAGAGCGCATCACCCGCGTCCGAGATATTGATCTAGATATCCGACGGTTTACGACGGGCAATACCCATACGGCCTACATCATCTGTCGTCAGATTGAGCAGGCATCTCAGCAGTTGGGGCTAGATTTAGCCAAGTCTACCGTGGCGGTATGCGGCGCAACAGGCGACATTGGCAGTGCGGTTTGCCGCTGGCTCGATGCGCGTACAGACGTAGATGAGCTGCTGCTGGTCGCGCGGAACCAAACCCGTCTACAAGATCTTCAGGCAGAGCTAGGGCGCGGCAAAATTATGGCACTAGAAGAGGCGCTGTCTTTGGCAGACATTGTAGTGTGGGTTGCCAGTATGCCCAAGGGCGTTGAGATTGACCCCACCACGCTCAAGCAAACTTGCCTCATGATTGATGGCGGCTATCCTAAAAATCTAGCGACCAAAATTCAGGCTCCTGGCGTTCATATCCTGAGCGGCGGCATTGTGGAGCATTCCCTCGATATTGACTGGAAAATCATGAATATTGTCAATATGGATACGCCTTCGCGGCAGCTCTTTGCCTGTTTTGCTGAGGCAATGCTCTTAGAGTTTGAGCAGTGGCACACCAATTTTTCTTGGGGACGAAATCAAATTACCGTCGAGAAGATGGAAAAAATAGGCCAGTCTTCGGTTCGGCATGGGTTTAGGCCATTGCTGCTGCCGCCACTGACGTAATGATGAGTGGTTCTCACGAATCCTTGATACCCGTAAGAAGGTATTTCTTGATACAGTTTTCTAGTCCATGTTTTTTGAGCGCGCCCCTTCCTGGTTGAAGGTATTGATGGATGGCAGCTTCTAATCGCAAAATTCAGCTTCTTGATTTTGAAAAACCGCTGGTCGAACTGCAAATGCGAATCGACCAGATTCGCCAGCTTGCGGAAGAGAACGGCGTTGATGTAACCGATAACCTCAAGCTTTTAGAAGCCAGGGCAACCCAGCTTCGCCAAGAAATTTTTGGTAGCCTCACGCCCATGCAAGAACTTCAGCTTGCGAGACACCCCCGTCGCCCCAGTACCCTCGACTACATCCAAGCCATTAGTGATGATTGGATGGAGCTACATGGCGATCGCCGTGGGGGTGATGACCTTGCCCTTGTCGGCGGTGTGGGTCGTATAGATGGGCAGCCTGTACTGATGTTAGGGCAGCAAAAAGGGCACGATACCAAAGATAACGTCACCCGTAACTTTGGCATGGCAAGACCCTGCGGCTATCGCAAAGCCATGCGGCTGATGAATCATGCCAACCACTTTGGTATGCCCATTTTGGCCTTCATTGATACTCCTGGGGCTTGGTCTGGTCTAGATGCGGAAGAATTTGGTCAAGGAGAGGCGATCGCCCGAAATCTGCGAGATATGTTTAGCCTAGATGTGCCCATCATCTGTACCGTCATTGGCGAAGGCGGATCGGGGGGTGCCCTGGGCATTGGCGTGGGCGACCATATTTTGATGTTTGAGCATTCAGTCTATAGCGTGGCATCCCCAGAAGCCTGTGCTGCCATTCTGTGGCGGGATGCGCAAAAAGGCCCCCAGGCTGCGGATGCGCTCAAAATTACGGCAAAAGATCTGTTAGGGCTAGGGCTAATCGACCAAATTTTGCCAGAGCCGCTGGGGGGTGCCCATGCAGACCCCGTTAAAGCCGCTGATATTCTCAAAACCTCCCTGATGGAAATCTTGGCTCGGCTCCAGACGCTGTCTCCAGACGAGCGGAAAGCGAAACGTTATGATAAGTTCCGCAATATGGGCGTTTTTGTTGAGTTGACCTAGACTTTGGGGCGATAAATACGCTCAATCTTGGCTCCAAGATGAGAGCGTTTTGTCAATGTTTTGTCAAAAAATTTTCTTAAATAAAGACCTACACAAGATTGTAGACGTTGCTTAAAACCCTGAAGCCTAACACTGACAAGAGTTTTTGGATATTAAACCCGTGCTGAAGTCGCAGTGATATAATAAGCGAAGTTTAACATTTGTTAAGATGTCTTAGAGCGCACAGTTCTACTACCTTTTTACAAACTCCTCACGCAGCCTTTAGAATCTTTTAATGTCAACCTCATCTTCTCAGCGTGCCCTCATTACAGGAGCCAGTCGCGGTATTGGTAAGGCTACAGCGCTTGCGTTTGCAAAGGCTGGCGTATCCACTGTTTTGCTGGGCCGATCCATCGATCAGCTTCAGGCAACAGCAGAAGAGGTGAAAGCCTTAGGCGCAGAGGCGATCGCCTTTAGCATTGACCTCTCTGAAGTGAGCCAGGTCAAAGGTCGATTGGCGCAGGTCTTAGAAGCCTCTGGCTCTATAGATATTCTGGTCAATAACGCTGGCATGGGCTACACCGGAGGGCTGCTCGAGACATCCCTCGCCGATTGGCAGCGGGTGCTAGATCTCAACTTGACCAGTCCATTGCAGTGTATCCAGTCCGTTCTGCCCCAGATGCGATCGCGTCACTGCGGCACAATCATCAACGTGATTTCTGTTGCAGGTCGGCAAGCCTTTCCAGACTGGGGAGCCTATTGTGCCAGCAAATTTGGCCTCATGGGGATGACCAAAGCCCTAGCGCAAGAAGAGCGCTCCTATGGCATTCGGGTGGTAGCCCTCTGTCCAGGAGCGGTCAATACGCCCTTGTGGGACAGCAATACGGTCAATGCTGACTTTGATCGCTCACAGATGCTGACCCCAGAAGATGTGGCCGATGCCATCGTCCACGCGGCGCTGTTGCCCCAGAACGTCGTCCTTGACGAACTGGTGTTGATGCCCAACGCGGGGACGTTTTAGCGCAAACAGAACGTTTCCAAGTTTGCCTTTGGGGGTATTTCCGCTGGAATTAATTCTCCTTTTTGTTGTTCAGTCACCTTATTACGCTTGACTTATGACCATTTCTTCAGCCAACCTGTCCGACAGTTTCAACGTGTCTTCCGTAGCCAACCCAGCACGAGACACGCGCAGCCCATCTGCCAAGGGTGATGCGGGAAATCCCCGAAAAGAAGTCACCCATGAAGAAATGATGCAGTCGGTCGAAACGATGCTGATTGGCATTGGGGAAGACCCGGAGCGTGAAGGGCTACTCAAAACGCCGAAGCGAGTGGCAGAAGCAATGCGGTTTCTGACCAGCGGCTATTCTCAATCTTTAGATGACCTAGTCAATGGCGCAATCTTCAATGAAGGCCATGATGAAGTGGTGCTAGTGCGCGATATTGATCTATTCAGTATGTGTGAACACCACATGCTGCCCTTTGTTGGTAAAGCCCATGTTGCCTATATACCCAACCAAAAGGTGATTGGCCTAAGTAAGTTAGCTCGCATTGTTGAAATGTACTCTCGACGGCTTCAGGTGCAGGAACGTCTGACGCGGCAGATTGCAGAAGCAGTAAAAACGGTTCTAGAACCTCAGGGCGTTGCGGTTGTCATTGAAGCCAGCCACATGTGTATGTCTATGCGCGGGGTACAAAAGCCCGGGTCTTGGACCGTCACAAGTTCTATGTTAGGGG
Organism: Thermosynechococcus sp. WC_1; assembly: GCA_020058975.1. GTDB lineage: Bacteria > Cyanobacteriota > Cyanobacteriia > Thermosynechococcales > Thermosynechococcaceae > JAAURS01. Next base: position 15,553 of record JAGVDA010000140.1, read on the forward strand.
TGTTTCGAGATGATCCAAAAACACGGGAAGAGTTCCTCAACCTAATTCGTCATAAACAAAGTTTCTAAACATGCTGCTGCTGCCTGCGATGGCGTTTAATAGGGATCTTTTTTCTCCAAAGCGTCTAGTGCAGCCTGGCGCATGACGTCTATGGACGGCTTGTCACCTGTCCATAGCTCAAAAGCAGCCGCGCCCTGCTGAATCAGCATTTCTAACCCATCTATGGTTTGGAAATTCCTTTGGTGGGCGATCGCTAAAAGCCGTGTGGGTCTGGGCGTGTAGATTAGGTCATAGACAATAGCACCGCAAGGAAGCAAATCCATTGCATGTTCATCTAGTGGGGATGCATCCACCTTGGGGTGCATCCCGATAGGCGTTGTATTGACCACCAGCCCCACCTGAGGCAGCAGCGCGTTGAGGGCTGACCATTCATGAATCTGAACCGAAATCTGTAGTTCTGCTTGAAGCAGACTCTCCTTGAGCGCCTTAAGCTTAAGCAGGTCACGA
>JAGVDA010000424.1 GCA_020058975.1 Thermosynechococcus sp. WC_1
AGCGCTTTCCTCAGTCAACATCCCAGCAGATCGGTGGGCGCAATACCCCCATGAGTTTAGCGGCGGCATGCGGCAGCGGGTGGCGATCGCCCTCACCCTTCTTTTAGAACCCAAGCTCATCGTGGCGGATGAACCCACCACCAGCCTAGACGTGACGGTTTCTGCCCAGATTTTGAAAGAACTCACGCGCCTGTGCAAAGCGCGGCAGATGGGACTAATCTTGATTTCCCATGATTTGGCGCTGGTGAGTGAACACTGCGATCGCGTGGCGGTGATGTATCAAGGCAAAATAGTAGAGCTTGGCCCCGCCGAGCAAATTTTGCAGTCGCCCATCCATCCCTATACCCAGTCTTTGCTCAAGGCCGCTCTGCATCTGCAAACCGAAGCCGTAGCTGAGCCTGAGCCGAAAGCTGAAAGTTTAGATCAAAACGTTTTACTTAAACTCGAGAATCTACAGCAGCATTATGATCTCGGCTCCAGCTTGATTTCACGGCTGTTTTCTAAAGAATCTAACAGCGTCATTAAGGCAGTCGATGATATTAACCTAGAAATCTTTGCTGGCGAAACCCTTGGACTTGTCGGCGAATCTGGCTGTGGCAAAAGCACCCTATCGCGCACCATTTTGCGACTCGTGCGCCCGACAGGGGGGCGGGTGCTGTTCAAAAATATCGACCTTGCGCCGCTCAGCCAGCCCGAAATGCGAGCCTATCGCCGCGAGCTGCAAATGATTTTCCAAGACCCTAGAGCCTGCCTCAACCCCATGATGAAGGTGGGTCAAAGCATTGCCGAACCGCTGCTAATTCATAAATTAGCGACCCCCAAAGAAGCCGAAGTCCAGGCGAAAAAGCTGTTTGAGCGGGTAGGGCTTACCCCTGCCGATGACTACTACCATCGCTACCCCAGCGACCTGTCTGGCGGTCAGCTCCAGCGCATTGCGATCGCCCGCGCCCTTATCACCCATCCCAAGCTCATCATCTGCGATGAGCCGGTCAGTATGCTCGATGCCAGCATTCAGGCGCAGGTGCTGGATCTGATGCAGGATCTTAAAGACGAGTTTGAGCTAACTTACCTGTTCATTACCCATGATTTGTGGGTGGCGCGGTTTTTCTGCGATCGCATTGCCGTCATGCACAAAGGCCAAATCGTCGAAATTGGCGAAACGGAGTCAATTTTTCGAGATCCGCAGCACCCCTATACGCAAACCCTCTTGGGCGCTGCGCCGCTTTTAGCTCGGCTACAGTAGCCACAATATACTCTGACGAAAAAATATTTGAGCAGTGACGCTAGATTTGGGTGTCAGCGGTTCCATACTAAGAAAAAATGGATGGGCTTTGATTTCCCATGACCTTAGACAACGCACCTCAGCTTATTGTTCAATCCCCTGCCATCGATCCGCGACGTTTTCAACTTCTAGAGCATACAGAATGGACTATAGGGCGTGACCCTACCAACTTAATTCAGATTCTTGATCGGTACGCATCTCGCTTTCATGCAGTCCTCGGCGTATTTGAAGACCGTCACGTCTATTTTCGAGATCTGAATAGTCGTAATGGAACGCTAATGGACGGACAGCCTATTACAGAGCCTGTCCTGCTCAAACATGGCGATCGCATCACCATTGGCAACACGGCACTGGTGCTAAAGCATAACTACGTCACTACCGTCCACTCGGCCTTGCCATCCACCCGAAAACAGGCGTTGATGATCCATGCTTCAGCCGTTCAGGGCAAAATCTGGCAAGAAATATTGCTGTCTCAGTCTATTGATGTGCTTTGGGAAGTCCCAGGCGTTCATCTACAGCAAATTATTGGTCTACAGGCCACGGCGAATCTATTGCCGCCCCTGCTGATTATAGATATTCAAGCCGTCAAAGAAGATATTTACGGCTTGTGCCACTGGTGCCGCCAGCAGGGATTATCAGTGCAGATTTTGCTCATCGACAGCAGCCGATCTGATATTCCTGACTCAGAACAAACCTATATTAACAAGCTAGGCTTCTTAAGCCTTTTTTCGGCATTGCCAGCCGGTCAATTATCGACCCTCCGCCCCTACGTCTTTCAGATGACTCTCAGCCTTCTGACGGCATTTCATGAGCATACCCTCAACCGAGATCCACTCTCCTATGCCCTCCAAACGTTAGATCAGCTCTTCAGTCAGGCTCCTATGATCATTTCTAAGACCAGACAGGCTGAGCTAGATGCAATGAATTCTGAGGACTTAACTTCCCTCAAAGCTGACCCTCGTAAAGTAGGCAAAAGCCAACCGCGCTAAGCCGTTTATGCATCAACACTTCTCCTCAAAACTGGCAGATTATCGAAAAGACAGACCCAAGATTTGCTACGATGAACGCCAATATGCCGTTTAAGGCAGTGTTCAATCATTCGTTAGAGGTTTCTGTGACATCTCTTACCCGCCGCTCGGCGCAAGCTCGATGGATGAATGGAGGCGCGATCGCCATTTTGGTCGCGGCGTTGCTTTATCTTTGCTTTTGGCCTGGACCAGAAGGGTTGCCGCTCATTAAAGTGGGCATTCCGCAGCGCACCGTTGTCTTAGAAACCAGTATTTCTGGCATCAGCGATACGGATATTCAAGGCACCTTTCGTCCTGGAGATAAGGTAAAAGTCTCGATCAAAAATTCAGCGTTGCTGCCGCTCACGCTCAAGTCATTAGAAATACTACCGACTACGGTTGTTGCTACCCAGTCGGATGGATCTGTAAAGCCTCAGCCAGAGCCTCGACCAGAAATGCAGTTTGGGTCTAACCTGCTTTTGAAGCTTGAGGGCAAAGGCTACTCTACTCAAAGCGGTCTGTTTCTAGGACTAAAACGGATTCGAGTTGGCTCTACGATAAAAATTCATGGGTCAGGGTTTGAATCCTCTGCCAGCATTGTGGATGTCGTCGTTACTCCAGGATCCAACGGTTAAGGGGTGACAGAGTGTGGTTTCAGCTTTAGCGGTAAATCTTGATTAATTTGCTCAATGGCTTCTTGTTCAGCGGCATTAATATCGCCGATATAGTGCTGAAACACTTGGTCAAAGCGCTGATGATAAAAACGATGCAGGCTATAGTTCGGCGTTGCAGGGAAACCCCGACGCTTTTTGTGCCGCCCCCCAGCACCAGGGTCAAAGCGCTGGATACCGTTGGCGATCGCCCATTCTATCGGGGTGTAATAACAGGCATCAAAGTGAAGGCAGTCAATATCGCGATCGCTGCCCCAGTAGCGACCATAAAGCTGATCGCCCTTTGTTAAACAAAAAGACATGCCCACAGGCTGGCGTTCTTGACCTTCGGCAAACGCCGCCACAAATAGCGTCCGATGGGCGTACTTCGGATAAAGCTGCCGAAAAAACTGTGCAGTAAGGTACTTGCTGCCCCACATAAATTTTTCGCAGGTGTCGTTATAAAAACGATGCATCAGCCCAAATAAAGATTCAGGAATCTCTTCGCCTGTAAAGACTTTTAAGGTTAAACCCGCCTCCTGTACTGCCTTGCGCTCTCGCTTAATATTGCGGCGCTGATTGGCATTAAAGGCACCCAGATAGCCGTCAAAGGTATCAAACGCGCCATTGTCCCAGATGTAGCTATGGTGCAGCCAAGGCGTGTAGCCTCGTGATTCAAGCTGAGCCTTCCATTGGGGGTCAGTAAACAAAAAGTGACAGCCAGAGATCCGGTTCTGCTCACAAAACCGATCGATGGCCTTCACCATCAAATCTGTCAGCAGCGCCTCATCTTCGCCAGGGGCAATCAGAAAGCGATAGCCTTCAGCAGGGGTAAAGGGAACCATCCCCAACAGTTTCGGGTAGTAGTTAAGTCCCACGCGACGGGCGACATCTGCCCATTCTTGGTCAAAGACAAACTCGCCATAGCTATGGCTTTTGATGTAGAGTGGCGCTGCGGCAATGAGGGTTTGACCATGCCAAATCGTAAGATGATTCGGGAGCCAGCCCGTTTTAGCCGTTGCGCTGCCGGAGGTTTCTAGATTAGTGAGCCATTCCCATTCTAGAAACGGCGTTTTGAGCGGCAGAGCTAGAGCATCCCATGCAGACTGCGGAATATCGACTAGCGCATTAATCCAAGTAATCTGATACTGAGGTTTGACCGCTTCTACCATAAACCCTGTCGTGCGAAAGACTGTCTATAAGGTAGTGCATTTCAGGTTTTTATTCAGGGAACTATTATCAACTGAGCCTAATTAACGTTGGCCTTGACCACAACGGGGTCAAACTGAAATAAATTGGGATCGCTGGGGTCAACGGTAGCCCTCACCCAGTGCATATCCGGTGGGCCAAAGGTTTCGACACGGGTAAAGTTCATAACGCGCTGATTGCGCGAATCGACCAGCGGCTTATCAATCCGAAAGTAGTGACTGTCACCATGCACCAGCACTACGGGCTTACCAAACTGCGTCACTTCAGGAAGGAGGGTATCTAAAAAGTCATTAAAGCCCGTGCGCTGTTCACGAGGTAAATCAAACCCTGGATTTGCCTGCATTACCAGCATAACTCCGCTGCGCTGCTGCTGCCGTGCTAAAGCAAAAGAAGACTTCAGCCACTCTAAGTTGGCCTGATTACGCGCCTTAAATTCTCGATCCATCTCAGGAGTGCGACCTAGGTTGTTGTTACTCCCTACCAAGTGCAGCCCCACAAACAAGATAGAGCCATAGCCCCAACGCACGTTTTCGCGGTAGGCGGCATACTTGGGTGACTGACTTTGACGCTCTAGCTTTAGAACGGTCTGACCCAAGCTATAGTCTGCTGCAAACATTAGCTCCCGAAGCTTAGCAAGGCGTGTCAGCGGATCGCCTCCGGTGCGATGGCAGTCTGTCCACTCGTTGTCACCAGGTACAAATACAAAAGGAATGCGGAAGCTTTGGTAGAGCGATCGCCGACTCATCACCAGCTCATCAGTACAGGGCGTGGCACTACTCTGGATATCGCCATCATGAATGACAAAACTCGCCTTACTGCGATTGATATCCGCAATCACATTGGGATACTGCTGCTCTTCGAGTGCAGAATAGGGTGCATCACCAATTAGCGCAATTTCAAAACGGTTGGGAGTAGATGCACCTGTATTGATTGACGTTTGAGCCAAGATTACACTGACTTGACCTAAGCCAACCGCAGCTAGTATCGCAGACATCCATCGTAGATATCCTTGAGAGGCCATATTTAACTGCTCCTGAAGCGATTGGCAACACAACTAGTGTAAAGACTAAACCCACTGCTTTGGCGGTATTGGTCTATACGCTCATTCACGAACAGGATGCGCTCAAGAGACTGAAGCCGTTGTCTCGTGACACTCTTCTAAAACAATGCGATCCATCCGAGGATCTGAAGAGATGACCCGAACCTGAAGGTGTTCGCCTAGCT
>JAGVDA010000562.1 GCA_020058975.1 Thermosynechococcus sp. WC_1
CTTCTCGCCAGCCGCCAGAAAAATGCGAGTTCATAAACTCAAATACGGCGGGTAGACATAAATAGGATGTTGGGTCATGGGTGCCTGTCCAGTCAAACTCAAGCTGAAACCGTGAGCGGTCAGTGCGGGGAGAGTTGGCACCGTGGCTGATGGTGAGCGGGCGGAGTAGGGATTGGCGATCGCCCCTCACATACAAAAAGCCAGCCCCCTTGGGCGCACACATCCACTTATGGCAGTTGCCCGTGTAGTACGCCGCCCCAATGTCTGTTAGGTTGAGCGGCACCATCCCAGGCGCGTGGGCACCATCTACCAGACTGTCGATGCCGCGTTGGTCTAAAGCCTTAACTAACGGCTGGATTGGGAAGATCAGCGCTGTGGGGCTGGTGATGTGGTCGAGCAGCGCCAGCTTGGTACGGAGCGTGACGCAATCTAAAACGACCTGTACAATCTGCTTTGCATCTTCTACCGGAAACGGAATATCTGCCACCACAATCTTTGCGCCCCAGCGCTGCGCCACAAACTCTAGGGCATTTCGACAGGCATTGTAAGCATGGCTGGTGGTGAGTAATTCGTCACCAGCCTCAAAGGTGAGCGATCTTAAAACGCTATTCACCCCTGTGGTGGCATTAGGGACAAACACAACATCTGCTGGATCCGCGCTGACAAATTCAGCCAGCGCAACACGAGCGTTATCTAGCAGTGGCTCCAACTCTCGCATCACAAAGCGCAGCGGCTCTAGCTCTAACTGGTGTCGGAATGCCTGCTGTTGCGCCAAAACAGAGCGAGGGCAAGCACCAAAGGCCCCGTGGTTAATAAACGTAACTGTGGGGTCAAGCTGCCAGAACTTTACAAAATCATTCGAGAACACCGGACGCTCCATTAGGCGGCATACCCTACTTCAGTCAACACCGTGAGCGGTCCCAGCGCTTTGAGTTGCGCCAGTTGCGCATGGTTTTTGACCAGCAGCGCCCCTGTAAATCCAAGGGAATTGACCGGAATGCCGGAAATGCTTTCCTGCGATCGCGGCACTACACACATCCACTCACGGGTGACGAGCAGGTTATAGGCTCCTAGTGGCTCTGCTATATCTGGACACTCAATAAGCTTTAGATCGCGCAAAAGTTGCTGGTACTGCTGCAAAAGCATCTCGGCAATGGCGAAGGGCTGGGTGAAGTCAAGAGGGTTGAGATGGGCGATCGCATGGCGGTAGGGCAGCTTAGCATTAATCCCCGATGTCTCTAGCATCAATGGCTCTAGGGGCAGGGGCGACCCATCGGGAACAAAGGGGAGCGGCACGATTTGCAAATGCTTATGGCGCTGGCTGGCTCCGGCAACTTGACCGCCATTATAAAACCCTAGCCCGTTTATTTCTGCAAGGCCAATGGCTAATGCCTGAAAATCTGCAAGGGTGAGCAGGCTATCTTGAGCGGCAAAGGCACGGGTCACAATCAGGATGTGGTGCTCCATGACGTTAAATTTATTGAGCAAGACCAGATGGGTAGAGGATAAATCTGCCACAAATAGGTATGGGTCGTAGGGCAGAAAGGGATTAAAGTCTTTGCTGCGCTGTTGAGATGCTGCTTCTTTGCGCTTAATATTGGCAAGCACTCGGACTAAAAATCGCACGTTTTCTTGCTCTACCCATTCATAAACCGTTTGGATTGGCTGAAGGGCACCGCAAGCCAGAGCAAACTGAGTTTGCTGTTTAATCTTTGACCAAAGCGTACCGGACTTTAGCCAACCTGAACTGGGCAGAGAAGGAGGATCTGTCACCATTAACCCTAGCTATGCAAAAACAAATTTGCTTTCTAACGCTATCAGCACTCGCTCCCAATTGTCATTAGACTTCAGTCTCGTGTTTAGCTCAAACATTTGACCTGAGCCAACTTTGAAGATCGGTGAGGTTGGTAAACTCCAACAGCGCCTCCCCTAAGTCTTCGACTTGCTCAAGAGAGAGTAAGCGAATTTCAGCGCGTAAAGGCTCTGGCAGTATACCGGTTCGGCGAGTGAGCTGTCGGAAAATCAGGGTCAATTCCCCTTCTTGTATTCCTTTTTGTATTCCTCGTTCAAAGCCGAAGCGTTCGGCATGGGTTACATAGGTCACTTTACGTTCCTCCTCGAAGATTTGTAGTTCTTGCCAAAATTCACGTTCTTTCGCCTCTGGCAAGATCATAACCCAATCAATAAAACGGTATAAATCTAGTATCTGTTGGCGTTCATAGCCTTTGTCGTACAAACCACGGGTTAGGCTAAATTTCCAGGCTTTGCGTTGGTTTCTATTGCGTTTGGTTTCTATGACTTTTAGATGGGCTAAAACTACGATTGCAAATGGGTTTTTACTGGTTTCAAGTTCTGCGGTGCGATCACGCCAGTCTAGTAATTTTGCGACGCCAAACTCAAAATGAAGGCGAGAATCAGGATAGGTCGCTCCGTAGCTATAGGGTCTCCACGATGCGCTTTCGTCGCACAGGATGGCTAAACTGGTCGGAATTTTCCGAAATAGGTCAAAGATTCGCAGGCAATAGGTAAACATCCGTTCGGCAAAGTCTGTTTCTGATTGGCTTTGTACTTCGAGATGTACTAATAGCTAGAGGGGTTCTCCATCTTTGCGCCAGACTTTGACGAGTTGGTCGGCATAGCGTCGGCCAATTTCGCCGTCTCGTGCGATCTGCACAAATTCTTTGTCTAGAAATTCGTGGGAGCGGCTCCAATCAATGAAGTCGGCGGTGTTGGGAAAGAAGAACTGCATGGCCTGGGGGAAGTAGGCTCTTAGAATTTCTTTCCAGGGCGAATCGAGGTCTGCTCTGGGGAGGCTCATGATTCAACCCTAAGATTTTGGTGCTGGTGGGGCTACTCCAGAACTTTGTGGCGATCTCCTTTGGGCTTTGATGGTCGCCCTGCAGATGACCCACAGAAAAACGGTGGATTGCTTCTTCAGGCTGCGATCGCCTACCAACCGACACGGCAAAACTGACACAATTTTTCCAAGTCTGCGATCGCCTTTTTACCAAAAAATACAGAAGAACTAGGTGGATCGCACTGTCAGCTTTTGTGATCGCGCTTTTTGACCTAAGCATTGAAGAGTGATCGCAGCGTGGTCTAGTTCAAAATGCTGGGTTTAGAATGGCAGATAAAGGCGATGGCAATTTTAGTGAATCAAAGGCAATTTCAGGTATGCAGCTTAAAGCAGGACACTTTGATCTGGATCTTGTCTAACGAAAATGACTGAAGCGCTGACTCCATCAGACAAAAGCTAAAATCCTTGCGAGGCAAGCTGTCCCGCCTTAAGTTGGTAGCCGTCCTGAATGCTGCTGCATAACGATTAAGTTATGCAACACTGTGTGAGCGGAGCCGAACCCACCACCTCCGGCTCCGTTCACACAGATTAGACCTTTCGTTTTCAAAAGATATGCGTATACCTTAGCTACTAATGGTGATGAACCCCGCCATGATGATGGTGGCTATGTTCCGCCGCATGGCTGTGGGTGGAGTGGGCATGAGCCGCTGGTTCTTCTAGCAATGCCTCAATTTGAGGGGTTGCCCAGCGTGCAGCCATTGCCAAAAACTCTGGATGGTCGTTAACACAGTCCATTTGTACAAACTTAAGCTGGTCATGCTTCACTTCTAGCTGATGAATAATGTGATGGACATCTAGCAAAGTCTCATGGTTTTCGGTGGCAAACCCGATAGGCACAAACACAATGGCCTTAGCGCCTAACTCAATCAGGTTACGGGCTGCTTTATCTGCCGCAGGTTGAGTCCAATCAATCAGCGGCGTGTCGTGGTTGAGCCAGCCCACAGAAATGAGCGGGTAGCGGTACATTAGGGCTTCTCTCGTTTTGTCATACAGCGCCTGACTTTCGGCAATGCCAGACACAAATCCTTTGGCTTTATGAGGGCAGCCATGATTCATCAGCACAATGCCCACCTGAGAGGGCAGGTACTGATTGCCTAGGGTTTCACGAATGGTATGCTCCGTGCGCTTGACCAAAAGCTCGATATAGTCGGGCTGGTCAAAGAAAGAGGGAATATAGCGCAAGCCGCTGATCCAAGGTTCATCTGCGTCTTTTAGCTCCTCTAGCCCCTGATTCACCTGCTCTACGGCAATACCGCTGGTAAAGATGGAATCTACGACTAACAAAGGATAAATCAGCAGCTTGTCAAAACCCTGCGCTTTGATTTCGGCTAATACCTGATTGGGCAGAAACGGCGCACAGAAATTGAAGGCTTTGAAGACCTGGACGCGATCGCCCCATTTTTCTTGCAGTTGCGCCTCAATACCTGCTCTTTGGCGCTCAAAAATCGCGTTGTGAGGCGACACAAAATTGTGGTGTGTGTGCCCCCACTCATGGAGGTCAAATATCGCCAACAGCTTGGCGAGAGGCGGATAGACCCAAGTGGGCACGGGCGCAAACTTAGCAGTTAGTAAATTTAATGCCTGTTCGTTATAGTTGGCAAAATCTTCGTAGTTTTCAACTTCGCCATAGCCCATCAGCAGCACAGCAACGCGGTCATTCGCAGTGCGATCAAGGCTAGGGGTCTGCAATCTTTCTGGAGTCGTAACCACAGGGCTTCCTCTTGATTTATTTCAGGCTAGGTTTGTCTTAAGCCTAACATCCCCTCCCAGGGGATTGCGAATGAATGTGCTACGACTGAACAGATTTCAGGTTTTGCCCCCTAGGGGGATCTGCCGAGAAGACTGTTTTACAATGCATTTAGGCCATCATAAAAATATTCAGGATCCAATTGTGCCGATTATTCTGTGCCCTGGCATTCATGACCCGGCTCTCACGGCAGACTTTTGGGCTGCGATTGAGTCGGTAACATTGCCCAATACCCTAGTTTCTGCACTGCCAGCCCCCTATATTGTTCCAGATGCTCAATATTGGGGGTTTTCGCCTGCTCATATTTTGCAATTTCTGCATCAAAACGTTTCGATAACCCAGCCCCTTGTAATGATTGGGTTTAGTGCAGGCGTTGTCGGGATGGCGGGGGCAGCTTGGGCTTGGCAGCAGCAGGGCGGCACCCTTCGCACGGTCATTGCCTTAGATGGATGGGGAGTGCCGCTCTACGGGTCGTTTCCCATTTATCGGCTCAGCCATGATGGGTTTACCCATTGGAGTAGCTATGCACTGGGAATGGGGCAAGATCCGTTTTACGCAGAGTCAGGGGTAGCGCATTTGGATCTGTGGCGATCGCCCCAAGACGCCTGGGGATGGTGGCATACAGACTCAGCTCCACAATGGGTCAATGCGGCGATCGTTGTCCGTCATCTCCTCTCTAGGCATTGCGAAAGGAGTGTTAGCGCGTAGACACATGGGGTATTATCTGAAGAGAAGCACATGCTGCTGCTTGCGCCCGTAGCTCAGTGGATAGAGCAACCGCCTTCTAAGCGGTTGGTCGATGGTTCGATCCCATCCGGGCGCGTTTACAGATTCGTTAGTGATTTAGGTTGAGTGGGTTTGGCCGGAGGCTTGGTATTCGGGACGCAGCCAGCGGATAAGATCGTTTCGTTCTTCGGCGGCGCGATTACTAAAGAAGACAGGCTATTTTGCTAAACATTGTAAAATAGCCTTGACTGCGCTGAATGTTTTAGTACGTTAACTAGGCTAATGTGCGGATCCGCTAAAGCGCTATCATATTTGGTACGCTATAAGGGAATAATTATCTTAGTCTGTTCTAATCAAGGATCTTTTAAGGAAATGGATATATGACCCTACTCAATGCTCAAGATAGAACTAAATCTATGAGTCCAGAGGAGCGTCATCGACACCTTATCCAAGCTTCTAATGACTATATGGCGGGAAAAATTAGCCATTCCGATTTTCGTGAAGCTGAACGGCGGTATATGACAGATTACAATGCTGTGACGCTTGAGCTGGGTCGAGTGAGTCGCGTTTCAAGGGCAATGTTCAATCGCTTGACTGCTTTGATCCATTAACGATGGGGGACAGCACGTACTGACAATATTCGTTAGCTATGATTTTCTAGGATTAACAGAGTGGCTGAGATGCGATCTGAAACGGATCGCAGTCCATCCTGGACTCTTTTTGAATCAAAGGCTTGTGAATCCATGCTGTCTAGGCACACTGTGCCTAGACATTGATTGGGGTTGGTGTTGTCGATAATTGGGACTGCGACGATTGCACGGTAGGGCATACTCTTGAGAGTTAATCTTTGTGCGAAGGCGTAATAGTCAGGGCTATCTGCTGACCACTCATGCTTTTTCCAGGATAAATGGGTGATTTTGAGGGTTTGCTGTTTGAAGGCGATTCCAGCAATAGCGACTCGTTTATCGTCTGCATTAGAGCCAATATAAAATTTTGTCCTCTGGATGGTTTCGGGTGGAACACGTAGGGATTGCCAAATCGTTAGAAAGTCGGGGGTTTTAGGATCTTCTCGTAGAATGGATATGCGGCATCCATCTCTAAATAGTTCGAGGGTGTCTTCTAAAAACTCTCGAAATAGCAGCGTTGTGGCGGCCTGTTTATTCGAGGTTTGTTTGAAGGAGGAGAGAAGTCTTAATAACGAGTCATCCAGCTTGACTAGGTTAATTGCGGCTTGTTGAGAACGGTAGTAGTGAAATGCGGTTAATCCTAGTGGAATGCCAATGGCAAGAATGGGCACTAAAACGACTAAGACTATGAGCCATCTGGCTACTGCAACGGTTATGGTCTGCTGAAAAAAGGGGAGCAGTTGCAATAATGCTGAGTCGGCTCTGTTGCCCACTATGCCACTGAACGACAGGGTGAGAAGGGTTGCAAGGACAGGCCAGAGAATTTTAAGTATGGCTTTGACGATGCTGGGTAAGCGATTCCACATTAAGGCTAATTTTTCTTGCTCTAAGACTTTTATTCAGTATATTGCTATGGTTTGCTATGAAATGCGAAAGTTGCCTTATGCGGTCTGCTGTAATTCTGCATATTGCCAATAAGAAATACCCGCTTCTTCTCGTCGAATAAGCAACCCGAACCATTCCAACCGATCGCAGTTTTCCATTACAGCATCTAGTTTTTTCTGAGTGTTACGTCCAGTGAATTGACTGGCGATTTGTAAGGCTGTCCATTCGCCGCTACTGGTACGGAGTAGGTCGCGGATGGCGGCGAGTTGGACTTTGGGTTGGGTAGGCCATTTTTGCTGTTCGACAGGGGCGATGATCGCGGTTTCTGCTTCTATGCCAACACCTTCGAGGGTGGTTTGGGTGGGTTTGGCTTGGTCGGGGGCTTGGTATTCGGGGCGCAGCCAGCGGATGATGCCGTTGCGTTCTTCGGCGGCACGTTCGGCATTCAGGGCAACGAGGCGTTCTAGGATAGTTGCGTTGATTTCTTCGGCGGTTTTTCCTGTTTGTTGGGCGGTTATGAGGTCTTGCCAGCCGTAGGCTTCTAGGACGGCGGTATCGAGTTCGTCGTGGATTTGTTTGAGGGTGGAGACGAGGGCTTTATTGTTGTACTCTCGATCGCCATCGGTAAACGGCTGACCCGATCGCAGTTTTTCGAGCAGGTTATACATTCCGGTGATTGTGATTTCGGGATGGGTAGCCTGGACTTGTTTGCGATGGGTGTCGAGACAGCTTTGCCTACATTTGTTTAAGACTCATTATTTTAACCTTCACGTTCACTTTCATATTGAGAAGGAAGAGCAACCCTGCCATGGAAACAATAGTAACGTCGGGAAAAATGTTCTAAGTAAGGGCTGACTAAAACTGTTCGTCTCTTAACCAGACCAATTTCCATTTGACGATACAAAGTATTTGAATCCATGCCAAATACTCGCTTGAAATCAGCAGTAAGTTCTGGTAAACCCTCTTTCTCAATTTCATCTTCAGCAGGAATTTTCTCAAAGAAGTAAAATCTTTCATGGCGGTGATTTTTAACTAGACCCCATTCCTTAGTGTTCATATTGTCTGCCGTATCTCGAATTTCTTGTGCAGTGCCAATTTCACACAGAATTATTGAATTCAAGGATTTTGAGAGCTGAATATCTTGAGAATTTCTATTTTTATAGTCCCAATCTAAATCACAATCTTGAGTAACCACAATGACATATGGATGAAGAACGGCTTCAAAAGACAACTCTTGTGTTTGCTGTAATAACTCATCAGTAACAGGTTTATATTGAATTACACCTGTCAATATCTCTCCTTGCCTCAGTGAGCAATCTTTCTTCGATTCTTGATAGATAATCCGTTCTTCCATGAATTAAGAGTTAAGTGGTTTGATCTTCAAAGATAATAGGTGGTCTAGCTGTAGAACTCAGTTTACCCTTTATTTTACTTGTACCAATTAGAGGTAAGTTGTGTGAAGTCATTTTCTCGGCGTGAAAAATTTTGATTTCTTCTAGCTCATTAATAGCCTCTTCCAAGGCATTTCTGGGAAGCGATTGAAGGATAAGCAGGCATTTTAGTAATAGCATTAATTTATCTGATGATACTTTCAAAAGGTCAGCTCGAAAAGATACTGATGATTCGGTCATCATAAAATCAAATGAGGGATAATGAATTGTGATTTTTCTTCCATTTTCCCTGTCAAAAATTTCCGTAGTAGATACAATTCCAGATGAAGTCTTGTCAGGAATCCGTTGTATTAGCCGATTGAGGTTGTAGGGCGCTATGAAGGGTGTCTGTGATACTCCACCGGAATAGCTTTCCGGCAGATTTATTGAACTGGTTGAGGACATTCCAAACGTCTCCATTTAATTCTATTTTTTGCTCAGTATAAAAGTCAGCGTCAAACAAGTATGCTATTTCATTAATGTTGTTGATCTGATCGTTTATGGATACAAGTCCATGATTTAAGGTAATCTTTCCATCTTTATCTACAAGGGAAATGTTCTTCATTATAGTTTCAATTGATGATGCGAGATCTACATCATGCAACTCTGGTGAAAATTTCTTTGAGATTAAATCTGACCAGTTTTTGTCTTCGAGATTAAGCCTTGAACGGATGATTAAATCTTGATATCGAAGTCCGACTCTAGTGTAAAAAGATGGATTATATATGCGTTCAAAAATCCTCACGGCTTCTATCAGACGCTGCTTGAAGTGCTCAAATCTTTCGTATGAGGAAGTGGTTAGTGCAATAAAATCCTTTGTAATAGATAAATTCCACCTTTTGTCTTCCGACTTAAAATTATATGAAACGTCGTGTTGCAGAGGTAATCCAAATTGTTTTAGTAACTCTGGTGTAATTTGAAATTGAGATGTCTCGAAAAGGGGATATTGAAGCCTTACTTCATCCTGAAACTCAACTGGCTCTTGATGAGAAATTTTGAGTATAGGCGGAAATCGCAATTGACACACAACCTCTACAAGAGGATTGCGGCTGTAAATTACACGCTCAAACTCAGGCAAGTTCATCAATTTTAACTCTTGTCCTAAAAATACCTATATGTAGCCAGTTTAAATTAAACAGTCCTCCTATACCAGTAATTGGGATGACTTTTCGTTACAGCAGTGGTGCATAGTATTCCCCGAAGGGACTAAGTTCTTTCTTCTCCTGTCTCGTTAACGCCTCAAAAGTCGCAGGCTCCACCTGGCTCCAACCCTTCGCCACCGCCGCATACAGTACCTCAAGCTGCGCCTTCGGCAAATCAAACGCCGCCGCATCCTCAAAAAAGCTGCCGTTGAATTTCAGAATATGCTCAAACCCAAACGTGCCCCCTGTGTTCATCGTTTGCCACAGCGCCTCAATCTCAGGTTTGAACGTATGGGGGTTCGGAATCCAGCGATCGCGCAACGCTTTCGTAAACACCTCCCCCTTCAGCAGCTCCACATCCTCCGCAAACATCGTAAAGATGCAGCGCATCAAAAAATTAGCCGTCTCGTGAGGTTCTCGCCCCTGCTCCTCCAGCCACCGCGACAACTTCGCCAATTCCGCCACTACCTCTCGCGTCACCCGCGCCCGATATTTTTCAGGGTTCAGCGACTGCGGATCCGTAAAAATCGCCACAAAGCGATCAAAGATTTCCGTCTGCGTCAAATCATTTAGATTGATCTGCTTACGCGCCCCATAGCTGCCATATTCCCCGCTAAAACCCTCCCATACCTCAAAATGGGAACCAATATCGCAAGTCATCAAAAACGGCGGCAGGGTTGGCAGCACCCGATTGTAGGCATAAGACTTCGCCTGGTTAAACGCCTTCTGCATCGCGTCCTTATAGGTTTTTGTCCCGCGCTTCCCATGCCCCTTACTCGAATCCGTACTGCCCTGCTTCGCCTCAACTAAAAAGTGACCTTCCTTGTAAAAGTCCGAATAGCGCGTCGTCTCAGCCTTCTCGGTATAGAACTTGATGTTTTTGTCGAAGCAATAGCGATCGCCCTCCACGCTCCCTTTCGGTGGCGGCCCCTCAACCCCTAACGCAACGCAGAAATCTCCAAAAAAAGTTTGGTAGTTCGCCCGTTCGTTCCCCTCAGAACCCAACCACTTCTTGAGGAAACCCTGAACCCGCCCCGTATCTGCCTCATTCATGCTGGTCTGCTTTAGAAGATCGTAATACCGCCATTACCAGCAAACTAACATTTAATTTGCTGATAAAAGCCGTATTTTCTGAAATCGGAAAGGATGGACACAGACATTTTGCCATGCTGGAAATTTTTTAATAGAAACAACACGCTCTATAGGTTGTTGAATCGGGTATGTCTACACTAGGCTTGAGGGAAGGCAATTGTCAGAGCCTCAGGCAAGTGACCCTACATGGTGGACGTTGATACTAAAGCAAAATGCACGACGTAAAGCAGAAGCAGCGGACAGGTGGGCGATTATCGTTGGTGGCGTTGAGTTTGGTGCTGCTTCAGGCAGTCCCTGGGATGGCGCAAACCAAGAAAACCGAAACCTCCTACGGTGAATTTATTAAGCAGGTTAAAAACGAACAGGTTCGTGAAGTTAACCTGCTGCCTAACCAAAATTTGGCGAAGTACACCTTAAAGAGTCAGCCCAGCAATGCACCCCCTCAAGAAGTGCATCTCTTTAACCAAGATATACAGCTAACCCGCCTGCTGCGCGATAAGGGCGTCAATTTCACCTACGCCCCAGAAGAGGCCAGTAACCCCGTCACCAGCATTTTGGTACACCTGCTACTAGGGTTCTTTTTGCTAAGCCTACTGCTGATGTTTCTGCGCCGCGCCAGCAATGCACCAGGCGGACCAGGGCAAATTTTGAATTTTGGCAAGTCAAAAGCGCGCTTTCAAATGGAAGCCCAAACGGGCGTTTGCTTTGATGATGTAGCCGGAATTGAAGAGGCCAAAGAAGAGCTACAGGAAGTTGTCACTTTTTTAAAGCAGCCTGAAAAATTTACGGCGGTGGGGGCACGGATTCCTAAGGGAGTACTGCTGGTGGGGCCTCCTGGAACGGGCAAGACGCTGCTGGCTAAGGCGATCGCCGGAGAAGCCAGCGTTCCGTTCTTCAGCATTTCGGGTTCAGAATTTGTCGAAATGTTTGTAGGTGTGGGTGCTTCCCGCGTCCGTGACCTATTTAAGAAGGCCAAAGAAAATGCGCCATGCCTCGTATTTATTGACGAAATTGATGCCGTAGGCCGTCAGCGAGGGACGGGCATTGGCGGCGGCAACGACGAGCGCGAGCAAACCCTCAACCAGCTCTTGACCGAGATGGACGGGTTTGAAGGCAATACGGGCGTTATTATTATTGCGGCGACCAATCGCCCTGATGTTTTAGACTCCGCGCTGCTGCGTCCAGGACGGTTTGACCGTCAAGTGACGGTAGACTTACCCACCTATAATGGTCGCCTTGGGATTTTAGAAGTGCATGCCCGTACCAAAAAGCTGGCACCCGAAATTTCTCTAGAGGCGATCGCCCGTCGTACCCCTGGCTTTTCGGGGGCAGCCTTAGCTAACCTTCTCAACGAAGCGGCAATCTTAACCGCCCGTCGCCATAAAGAAGCGGTGACTGATCAAGAAATTTTGGATGCGATTGATCGCGTCACCATTGGCCTTTCGCTCACGCCTTTACTAGACAGCAAAAAGAAATGGGTAATTGCCTATCACGAGGTGGGTCATGCGCTGCTAATGACGCTGCTAAAAAATGCAGATCCGCTCGATAAAGTCACCATTATTCCGCGCTCTGGTGGCATTGGTGGGTTTGCCAAGTCCGTCATTAAAGACGAAGACCTCGACAGCGGCCTGCGGAGCCGTTCTTGGCTACTAGACCGCATTACCATTGCCCTAGGCGGTCGTGCCGCTGAGGTTGAGGTCTTTGGCGATGCGGAAGTCACCAACGGCGCATCAGGGGATGTGCAGTACGTGGCAGACCTCGCCCGCGAAATGGTAACGAAGCTGGGAATGTCTGACCTAGGTCAGGTGGCGCTGGAATTAGACGGCGATCGCGAGGTTTTCTTAGGCCGAGACTGGGGTTCGCGCTCAGATTATTCTGAGGAAATGGCGGTCAAAATTGATCAGCAGGTGCGCCAAATTGTGATGCACTGCTACGAAGATGCACGCCGCACCATTCGCGAGCATCGCGTTGCGATGGAAAAGCTGGTAGAAGTTCTACTCGAGAAAGAAACCATTGAAGGTGAGGAGTTCCGTGCCATTGTTGAGCAGTGCAAAGCACTTGAAAAACAGCCTGCCCTGAGCATCAATTCCGCCA
>JAGVDA010000339.1 GCA_020058975.1 Thermosynechococcus sp. WC_1
CGGCATGTTTCACGACTCCACGGCTTTGCTATTCCTTCCCCTATTTCTGCCATTAAAACAGTGTTCTGATTTTGTTCTAAACTGTTTGTATCTTGACATATTTTTGATGAATGTTGCCTAAATCAGTCGCACTTAAGAAGCGGATTAAAGAAAATAGGCAGGCGTTAAAAGAGCAGAGATCGCTAGTGAGTAGCAAAATTATTCTAAACCCCTACAATATCTCCTCAGACTTTGGTGAATTTCTTCCAACCTGTCGAATCCGTTCGGGGGTTGAAATCATCCCATTTGTTGCCTATAACTACCAGCTAGAGTTAAACCGAGTCATTGACCTGCACCAGGGCACAATGATCATTAAGGATCGCCAGTTGGGCATCACTGAAGTATTGGGCGGTCGGATGCTGTTCAAGTCACTGCTTAATCCGGCATTCTTGTCAGCCTTAATATCTATTAGTCAAGACAAAGCCAGCGAGGTATCAGGTCGGGTCAAGGAAATGGCATCGGCGCTTGGTATTGAGTGGGAAAGAGCATCTGGAAAAAAGCTTAAACCTGTGGGCTGTGGAGAGTTGCAATATTTGCCATCCACTGATAATGCAGCAAGGTCGCTACCCTCAATCACCGAATTTAATGTCGATGAGGCTGGGTTTATTGATAACTTTGCCGAGCTGTACGGAGCGGGTACATCGGCTCAAGAAATGGTACCAGCCGAACATCGTAAAACCATCCTCAATACAACGGTGCCACCAGAGGGAACGCTGTCTGAATTTTGGGGCATGTTCGACGATGCCAATGGGGCTGTAGATGCAACCGAAATGATCAAGTTAGCCCGTGGGGGTGAGACTAATTGCGGCATCCCTGGCATGGTTTGGTGGACTGACGAGAATGGTTGGGCAAAGGTCATTTTAGGCCATAAAGTGCAGCCAAAGTACAACTATGAAGGTTACTTAAATGATGTTTGTAAGCGGCGTAAAATCCCAATGGCGATCGCCCAACGGGAACATAATTTAGGCATTGAGACAGCAGAGGGCAGTCTATTTAGTAGCGCTCACGTCAATTCACAAGCTATTGGGGCATGGTCTGAACCTGTAAAGGGTCGGGTCTATATGGCGATGATCGACCCTAACTTTGGCGGGTCTGATAACTATGTTTGTCAGATTTGGGATGTCACAGAATACCCTAGATCATTGGTCGCTGAGTATGCAGAAAGTGAGCGCAGTACAGGCTATTCAAAAGGAAAAACTTTAGAATTGATGGATCGATACGATGTCGCATTGACCGCCATTGAGAGCAATTCAGGCGGTAAAGTCATTGCAGAGAATTTAGCAACGGCACGACCTGGCAAACGAATTGAGGTGACAATTACGACTAATACGAGTAAGCGGGTCAATACCGATAGAATTGCCTATGCACTTGAGGAAAAGGAAATTATCTACCCGCCGGACTGGGAGGGCAAAGGTGAGTTTAGAAAGTTTAGCGCAAAAGCGAGAGAGGCGACAGGCGGGGCAAAAGATGACCGCGTAATGGCAATGGCAGCAGGCTGGGCATGGATTGATCAAATTGTAATTTCTACCTTTGACAGCGATGCAGTGGATGATAGAGATATGGGATACTTAGACAATCTATAGGCAGAAGAATGCTGGATACAAACGTTAAAATTGACCTGCTCAACACTGACCCATATTTTGCCGCAACGATCCATGGTGGGCCAGATTATGAGGATGATTTTCTTGCCTATAAGTTAGGTCAAGACTATAGCAACTATGAAGCGATGCGGCGTGATGGGCACGTTTCCTCACGGCTTCAGGCTCGAAAATTTGCGATTCTAGGTAGACGATTATTAGTTAAACCTTTCAAAAAGGAAAAGTTAGCTGACCGCAAAAACGCAGAAATTGCGAGCGAGATTCTTAGGCAGATTAACTATGAGCAGATTTGTAGTGATCTGTTTGACTCTGGTTCGTTGATGGGATTTTCTGCTTTATCGCTAGAGTTTTACGAGAAAGATGGCTACTTATTGCCAAAGACAGAATTTATCAATCAGCGCAGAATCGGGTTTTCTTACTATTACCCTGATGAGTACGATCTCCCAGTTGCAACAGGAGAAACGCTAGACCGCTCATTGCCAGTCAATGAGCAGATCGCAATGAAAAATGGGTATGAGGTGCGACTGTTGACACGGCGCAACCCCAACAGAGGGGAGCGGGTGCCCAAAGGGAAAATCGTTGTTTTCACGTTTGGCTCATCTCAAGGTAGTCCATGGGGGCGTGGTTTAGGGTATCAATTTTGGCCTTTAACCGAGATAAAACGACAGGCTAGGATTGCGTGGCTGCTGCATAGCGATCGCCTCGGAACGCCGCCTGTTGCGGGGGAATATCCAGACCTAAACCTCAATAGACCTGACCAAAAAGCAGCGCTCGAAGCATTTAAGCGATTTCTACGCGCCGTTTCCCCAAATGGATGGGGCGCGTTCCCCGCTGGGTTCACGGCTAAGTTGCTTGAGGGTACGTCTAACTCAGTCGAGTTCCATAAGGCGCTGATCAAACTCTGCAACGATGAGATTTCAGAGGCGGCATTGCTTGAGGTTAGTTACGAAGAAAAATCTAACGGGTCACTGGCGGCAAAGGTTTCGCAGAGTGAGAATCGAGAATCAGGGCTGACGGATGCAGACTGTAATTTGCTGGATGCGCAACTTCAGGAACAATTTTGGCCTGTAATTTTAGAGTTAAATTCATCGCGTGGCAACTGCCCAATTATCAAGCGATGGACGACTGAAGATGCTCGTGAGATTGAGGACAATAATCTTGAGGCAGACACTCTAGATAAACTTGCGGATGTTGTAACAAAAATGAAAGCGGCTGGGTTTGAGCCTGGAGATGATTGGATTAATCGACGATTTGGGTCGGATTGGATCTATGTCAGAAATGCCGTCGATCAGCAGTCTGACACTGAAAACGAACCGGAGGATGTTGATGGACAAACTGACACCGAAGAATGATAAGCCATTGGTGCCGCTGTATGAGTTTACCCAGTCTGGTAGGGTGACTGAGGCTGATGTACAGGCGGCTAATGAGCAGTGGAAAGATGAGCGCGATGGTGATGAGTTTCAGAACATTTTGGAGGCAAAACCGGAATAAATATGGGCGCAAATATTTCATCAAAGCAGCCAGTCCCCCGATTAACCGAGGAAGACCAATGGGCAAAGTATTTTAGCCGTGTAATTGATGATCTTGAGCTTGCAGGCAAACCTGAGTATATTGAGTATGTCTATGAACATTGGGCAGGGTGCCTAAACTCAGGCGATTTTTCCGCAGCAATCCCATCATTAGCTGACTATCCCACCGCACCGAGATGGGTCTAATGTCTCCAACCTTTGCCTTTGACTCATCATCCCAACGATTCCGCTACACCAGCGGGGCGCGTAATGGCGAGTATGTTTCTCAGGCAAAGATCAAAGACATCGTTGACCGTGAGTACATCCGCTCACAGAAAGCAGTTTTAGGCGCAATTGGAGATCGCCTAATATCCGGTGAGCTAGAACTAGCTGATTGGGAAGTTGAGGTCTCACAAGCTCTCAAAACTCTGCATATCAACTCATACACGCTAGGCAAAGGCGGCATTGAGCGGCTAACACCACGCGATTACGGCACGATAGGCGCAAAGGTTAAGCGTGAGTATGCCTACCTCAGAAATTTTACCAATGACGTGGCGACGGGTGAAATGTCCATCGCTCAATTTCAGAATAGACTGAGCATGTATGCTGATACGGCATTTAGCACCTATCAACAGGCGCGGGTTATTTCGCATCGCTCCGATGGTTTTGAGTGGTATCGAAATATCCGAAACGCTTCGGAATCTTGCAGTGAGTGTATTTCTATCAGCGCCCAAGGCTGGCAACAGGTCGGCACTTTAGTTGCTATTGGAGCGCGAAAGTGTAAGGGTGGAGATCGCTGCAATTGGGAGTTTGCTAAGGGTGATAAGCCGGAAGAAACGAACCGATTTATCACTGACTTTTATGCAGGTTGGATTGGTGGGTTAGCATTAGAGCAAGAAGAAGAACGGGAGCCAATTTCATGAAAACGTCTCAGCACTTAGCATACGAAGATAGACCGTATAAAGAATACGCTGCCCCTGGCGACCCCCCGCATGAGGAAGGGCTAGAACTTGGCATGGCTCCGACTGACGCTCAACTTGAGAAAATCAACCTTTATATCCCAGCAAACGCTACGCCCTTAACCGCGGCAGACGTGATCACGGTACCCATTATTGCCAGCAACAACTTACTGCAATGGACGAATGATTGTTGGCACCCTAATAGCCTAGAAGCGATGGCAGAAGGGATGCCAGGGCGTGTCTTTATGATTAATCATGGAGACAATAAAGGCGGCATGTGGGGGCAAACTTGGGATAGCGTAAAGACACATCGAGGGCGAATCTATGATGCCCGTCACATGGTTTATGACACAGCTCCTGATGAGCTTTTAGACTGTGCTAATAACGGCACAGTTAATCGCCAAATTGTTGCCACTTTGGCTACCACACATTAGAAATTGACGTATTTATTGACCGTGACTGTGAGGTAGCCGAACAAATCCGGTACGGCACCCACTTAGATGTTTCGACTGGCACTGTTGGGGCTGTGCGATATTTCTGCCCTATGTGCAGCAATTTCGATAGTGGCAATGAGATTGAATTTGTTGATGAAAATTGCCCACACTATCCGCCAACGAATCGCATCATGGAGATGATCCGCTACGGCGATCTATCACCTGAACAAGAATTGATGGTTGCGCCCTATATGGTTCAAGACGGCGTTGATTATTCGGTTGAGACTAGCTCTGTCTGTATTGGAAACTTGCCCAGCGCTCGGATTGTAAACCGTCGCGATATTTTAGAAGGGATTTATTGAGATGTTAAACAAACTATCAAAATCAGACCTTGAA
>JAGVDA010000011.1 GCA_020058975.1 Thermosynechococcus sp. WC_1
CCTTTGCCTGCCGCCCCCATTCCTCCCGACGCTGACCTGAGTACAGGTACAGCGCGGGACTCCTGGAGGTCTAGTTGATCCACTCCCACGCGCTTTTAGCCGTGGGAGTGGATCAAAGTCCTCCAAACGAAGCAAAAAGCCCGATCGCGCCATCTGCAATCTTGCCAATCCGTTGCAAATCATTGGCATTGAATGTCGTAAGCGCCTCAACGTCCCCATAGATAAGAAGTTGAGGCTTTCCCCAAGTCTTTTTTGTCAGCATTTTTCTTCCCTAATAAGTGTCTAAAATTTCATCATCATCGCCGTCATTGTCAGGGACGATCGCGGCCACGGCACTAACTTGCTTCACCTCGGGGGCAGAATGACAAGCGATCGCAGGCGCTTCTCCATTAACTGAGTGCAGACAGATATCAATCAGCCGTTGTTGAGCATTGATGCCCGCCTGAGTAAGGGCGATCGCATCTAATCGCTCTTGCTTCGTTGAGTTGGGGTTGGCCCATACGGCTTGAATGATGCGATCGTTAATTAAGGCTGTTTTAATTGCGGATGGAAGTATCCCTTTTTTCCGGCAATCGGATACAACGATCGCAAGTAACGGCTCTTGATTTGGGTCAAAATCCATTGTAGAAATTTTCATTGCGCTGCCTTTTTGATCGTGCTAATAACTGACAAATAAACACCGTATAGATCCATATAAAGGAATGCCTTTAAGGGGTCTGACTCATGCTTTTTAACTTTATCATGCAATTTGTCAGGCCATATGCTGTTAGGAACATTCTCCTTTATGGCATTTTCAAGGGTCAAGGCAGTGCCACCAGAAAAAACAATTCGTTTTGATTTAGCAAGTGAACTCAGCCATGCTCTTGTCTGGCTCCAATACATTGGAGATGCGGCGGTAGCAAAAGCCTTTACATCGCGATCGCCGTCTTCAGAGAAAATTTGCTCAAGGATCCATTCCTCATCCTTATATCCAGCCTGCTCAGCGACCTTTGCGATAAGCCAGCGGTAGCCAAGATCGGATGTGCATGATTCAGCGGGGTTCAATTTCCCATTGTCATGAAACAGGGCTGATGTGTTTCTAAATCCCATATTTACAATCAAGGTTGAGCCGTCCCTGGCCACCTCTGGGGGAACACCGCCCATAAAGATTCCGGCACCTTCTGGGCGAACCAACAAATTTACTAAATCAAAGTTTAATAGCCTACCGCAATAGGCAAAATTTTTGATTGCAATCTTGAGGTCTCGGCTAAACTCTTCCTGCGATCGCCGATATTCATTAAATGGCAGCAGCACCCCAATGGAAAGTTTTGATTTATTCGGGACACCCAACTCTTGGGCAAAATATCCCACCATTGCCAAGGTCTTATAAAGAGCTTTCTTATATTTAAGCTCATCCGTACCTAGGGCTGAGCCATGATAACTTTTTGCACCTTGGCCTAATAGGTAGGTTCCATCTGGGTCAGACACCCAAGATGATTCCAATGAAACCTCGGAGTGTCCCCAAGCCTTAGCTAAGCGATCGCCCTCACCAAAGTCATCTTTAGCACAGTAAGGGCTCATGCTGACGAACTGAGGCTTGCCACCATACGAACCGCAACCCTTTTGGGTGCTGGCCCCAGAGTCTCCAATCACGATGAATGGCGTCATGTATTTTTGCTCCCTTGACTCAGGAGCTTTTCGTGAATTCGATAAAGCCGCGAAAGTCTATCAGAGTTTTCAGAAAGACGAAGCGGGTTGTCTTGAATAATTCGGTATTGCGTCATTTTTCCTTCTTTACAATAAAATAATGGTCAAGAAAAGAAAGCCCATCAAACCCATTGAAAGAAATAGGTAGGGAGCAAAATCACGCCCACCCATAAGGGCTTTAACAACAGAAAGGGGGACGAAAATAATGACAATAACAAAAAGAAGTGACTTCACCATTGCAAATGGAGCGCACAATATTGGAGATAGCTCCTGAAACTCCCGTTGAGGCAAAAAATTTCTCATGAATTGACTGGCGTTACATTTGCTCAAACTAAAGACTTGCTCAACGGGTTGACTTAAATGCGACAATCCCGAGCCAATCCCCGAAATAGCCATCTGGCCACCCTTAATAGTGGCAAGCAGAAGAACGATCGCCCCAGCGCTAGCCGCCAGCCTATTCCCACATGCCCGAATAGCGTTGCCCTTCCGAATTTTGCCAATGGCCTTAACACGCTGCCTCGCAATAGTACGTCTATCAATGCACTCAAGCGCTTCAATAACTTCTTGAGCACATTGATAGCGCTTCCTTGTCCCACGGGTAATCATTTTGTCAAGGATTAGCCCAAACCCTTCAGACACTGGCAAAGGCAAAAACGATCGCCAATCCCACTCGTCACTTGCAGAGTTCATCAATATAAAAGGATCGGCATTTGTCAGTAAATTTAGGCAAGTCACACCCAAGCTATAAATATCACTGGCATATATTGCACGGCCCATCGTTTGCTCTGGGGCGGCATACCCCGCAGAGCCAATTGTTGTACCTGTTTTGGCCAATACGGTTTCGGAGATTTTTTTGGATGCTCCAAAATCAACCAGGTGATACTCATTATCAGCAAAAATGATATTTGCTGGCTTGATGTCGCGGTGGATGGCTTGATTTTCGTGGATAAAAGCCAAAACTGGAAGCAGCGATCGCAACAATTTGACAACTTCCTTCTCTCCAAGGGGGCCATCCTGCGCTAAGGTCTGACTAAGGTTTACTCCTGGGATATATTGCTGCAAGATCCAAGGACCATCCTCGTTTGTCCCACTAGAGACGTAAGCAGGGATTTGAGGATGGGTTCCGAGCTTTTGCAGGTATTCGGATTCTTTTATAAATAGCTCGATCGCCGTGGATCCGTGGTCTGCGATCGCGCTTTGCTTGAGTTGCTTCAGAACATAGCGTTTTCCCCCAACCTCAACGAGTGAAGTTTTCCCAAACCCGCCAGAGCCTAGCTCACGAATGGAATTGAAAGTTGTTTCTGACATGGTTTGTGCGCTCAAAATTTCAGTATTAAGCATTAGTACGATCGCCTCCAGTAAAAACATCAGCAGCTTTTCCGCCAACCATCCAAGTCAGAAATACACCTACGGCTGCTTCTCTGGTGATGTCATACCTTTCGCCAAAGCCGAAGCCAAAGCAAGTCAGAATCGAAACGAGGGCGATCGTGCTGAAAGTCAGCATGTATTGGTTGGAGTTTGCCCAAGTGACTAGGATTTGTTTGTTTGATTTGTCCATGAGAAGCACCTGTGTTTTGAATAAACTGCGATCGTTAGTGCGATCACACACCATTACATCAATACTCATTGCCCACACCAAAATACTCGTCAAAAAGTTGCTTCAGCCTAGGCGACAGCTCACCGAGATCGTGAGCAGATTGAGCTTCGTCCCGCTCCTGAGAGGTCATTTTGTGGCGAGCAGGTGGCCACGAGTCAATATCGTGAGCAGATTTGGCAGCTTGCTCAAATGTGTCTTTGCTTGAGTCTGCGATCGCTTTGCGATCGTACTGCCAGATGTCGCGATCGCAATCATTAGAAAATTGATCAGAAAAATCTTGAGGCATAACACAAAAACCTCTTACGTACTACAAAATACTTCAACCGAAACACGAAAAAGCGTGTTTTTGGCCGATATCTATTTATACTCCTTCTAACCCCCTTTTGTCAACTTTTTGTCTGCCACCAAAATAATCGTTTCTTTTTGTGCCCTATTTGTACGCTTTCTGAGCGCCTTTTGTCAACTCACCCCAAAAAGTCATTGTCATCAATGCAAAATTATTGAGAAAATACGGTTTAACCACCGTCTAGAGCCTTTTTGTGCTTTACCTGAAGGCTATTTGAGCGTCTTTTGTCTGCGGCTTGTCCTTTTTCAGGTAAAGCCGTGATATGTTGAAGAGGTGGTTAACCTACCAGACC
This sequence comes from Thermosynechococcus sp. WC_1, assembly GCA_020058975.1. Taxonomy (GTDB): domain Bacteria; phylum Cyanobacteriota; class Cyanobacteriia; order Thermosynechococcales; family Thermosynechococcaceae; genus JAAURS01. The sequence goes on from JAGVDA010000011.1 coordinate 3,922, forward strand.
AATCACCCATTTTGGGTAGTATGTAGAAAAGGAAGTATTTTTGATGGTTTTCCGCAAGAAAGTCATCACTGCTGAGCACCAAGAAAAAGCTGACTACTATCTACTAGACGAGTCGTTGTCCAGCAGTGAAGATAGATCGGCTTATTACTCTGCTGAGAAAAAATCAGCCGAGGGCATAGCTAAGTGGCAGGGTGGACTTGTTGAAGAACTAGGGCTAGGCGAAGAAGTCACTAAGGAAAACCTAAAGAGCGTATCCTACGGCTCCTATGAAGGCATCAAACTTAGAGGCAAAGCAAATGAATCGCAGAGCACACGGCTATTCCATGACCTATGCGTAAGCCCCAATAAGTCACTGAGCATTGGTGGATTAGTCCTAGGCTACGACGAGATTATTGAGTGCCATGAACGGGCCGTTGAGCGACTGTGCGACTACATTGAGCAGCGGCATGGGGCATATCGGCAACGAGGCGTAGAGAGTGAATTAAAGCATGGCGATCGGGCAGTAATCCGAAGCAAAAAGATGTTGTTTGCCAAGTTGCAGCATTACACAGCCCGTCCGGTCAAAGAAATATATGGGCATGCCGTTGACCCGCAACTGCACACCCATATTTTGACCATGAACACCACAAAAGGGATTGATGGGAAATGGCGATCGCTATTTCATGAATCGATTGCTTCAGACAATAGCCTAGGGTTCATTTATAACCAGTTTTACGCTGAGGAAGTTCAGTCAAGGGGGTTCAAAATCCGGCAGGCAGAATGCGGGTTTGAACTAGATGAAATTACAGATGAGCAAATTGGAGTTTTTTCAAAGCGCACAAAGCAGGCTGAAAAGAAGCTTTTAGAGGAAGGCAAAACAATTGAAAAAGGTAGCATCCATGAAAAAGCCTTGAAATTGAGACAAACAAAGATTGACATGAGCCTTGATGAATTAAAGCGAAGCTGGGATGGGCAGTCTATGGGGATGAGCATCACAAAACACGATCGCGTCGAACGATTGGGCCATCGTAGTGCCGACGTTGAGCTAGAGTCAGCGATCGCGCATTACTCCGAACGCCAACTGAACTTTAATGATATTGACTTTAAGCACTACGTCTTTGAGCATGTCCAGAAGTTTGGGCTAGAAGACCTTGAGAAAGCCATTGATGACCATACAGAGCTGATTGAGCGGGGGAATAACCGATACACAACCGCAGCTCTGCTGAAGACCGAGTTGGAAATCTTGGACTTATGGAAAAGTGGGATTTCTTCAGGAAAGCCTTTACTGAAATCGGTAGAAGTTGCAGATCTAATGGTTCCTCGACTAGCAAAAGGGTCAGGAAAGCTCATAAAACTTCGGGAAAGCCAAGCGATCGCAATCAAAGGCATCTTAGAAGGACAAGACCAATTTCAATGCATCAAGGGGCTTGCGGGGGTGGGCAAGACCACGGCCATGACCGAGTTGATGCATCAACTCAAATCTAATAGCGTAGAGTTTGAAGCATTCGGATTTGGCGCGACCCATGAAGCCAAGGATGAACTATCAAAATCCCTAGACATTGATAGCCGCACAGTTGCAAGTCTGGTCAGAAGCGGGTCTAAAGGGTCGTTATGGATAATTGATGAGGCTGGGATGTCGTCCAATAGAGAATGGCTTGAGGTTTTAGAGAAAGCCAAAGCTCAAGGCGCAAAGGTTTTGATGCTGGGAGATACAGATCAGAATCCTTCGGTTGAGGCTGGTTCCCCCATGTACTCAGTTATGTCGAAATATCCTCAAACTGCCCAGAGGATGGATGAAATTATCAGGCAAAACAACCCAGAGCAGCTTAAAGCCGTTGAGCTAATTTCGGCAGGTCGCGGCGTTGAAGCAATGGAATTACTGGCATCAGGGCAGAAGGTCCATGAGATCTCAGAACGAGACAAACGGGCCAAGCGGATTGCAAGATCCTTTGTCTCACGGCAGCCCAAAAACAGGGCGAACACCATAATCGTAACGGGCCGGAACATTGAGCGTCAGGCTATCACAAAAGCTTTGCGGGATGAGCTAAAGAAGGATAAAAGCCTAGGGGACTCAGTCGAAATAACCGTCCTGCGATCGCTCAACCTAACCAAGGAAAAAGCATCCCTAGCTCGGAATTACAAAATCGGCGGATATCTGAGGTTCCATGACGTTCCACGGAGTAGCTACCTAAAAGCTGCGACACTCTACCAGGTGAAATGGATTGATGGGGAATCACTGATCGTTTCTGATGGGAAAGCGGAGTACAGAATTAACCCAACAAAATTCAAGGGCTCAATTGAGGCACTGTTCACCGAGCGGCTTGATGTAGCGGCAGGAGACCGGATTAAATTCACGGCTAACGACAGAAACAAGGGTTGGTATAACGGAACCCAAATGGATGTGATTGAGGTTGGTGAAGGCTTCATCAAGGCCAAGGGAAAAGATGCTGAATATACCATCAGTACAACCAAACCAATTGGCTTGGACCATGACTGGGTTGGGACATCGTTTAGTCGCCAAGGGAAAACTGCAAAATACGCGATCGTCTCTCTTACAAGCGACCCTACCTCAGCCCGTGAATCTGCAACAGTCAGCATTTCACGGCAGACGGATGACATTGAGGTCTATGCCGAGAGTATTGAAGAGTTGCATAAATGGGTTCAGCGTTCAAGCCGTGAACCAAACCTATTGGAAGAATTAGGAAATGACGATCAGACTATCCAAGCGCTACAGGATGCGATCGCAAAGTTTGAGTCGTATGGAGGTAAAGCTAGGGACCATGTAGAACGAGCATTGTTAGAGTTGAGCATCAAAAAAAGCCTTCAAGAAATTGAAGAAATGACAACCATAATTAAGGAGAAAAATCATGGCAAAAGTAGAAATGACAACCGATCAAAGACTAGAGTTAGTCTTGAAGGCTATGGACGGGTTAAACGAACTCCCAGCCATTCTTCAGGCATTAGCAGAAGTGCCGGAAGAAACAGCAAGAAAAACAGGGGCAATAGTAGACGAGATATTGGAGAAGCGCTTCAAGCCACCGGAGGATGGCGAAGAAGAGACCCCCATTATGTTGATGGGAGCCAACTTAAGCGAAATCAAACAGGCGATCAACGAAATCAAAGAATTTCAGCGAGGACAATTAGAGGAGCAAATCGCAATCAGGAAGGAACTCCAGAAAAGAGGACTTATCGAAGAATCGCCGAGCGAATCGCCGAGCGAATCGCCGAGCGAATCGCCGAAATAGTCATCAAGGAAACGATCGCGGATCCTATACAGGAGCTGAAATTGGAGTTACTTGAACTCAGAGATCTTCAGATTGAGATTGAAGAGGTCAAGGCTTCAATTTCAGCAGCGATCGCCAATTTTGACGCAGCGCAGGAGGCAAAGGATCACCCCAAGCCTCCTAAGCCCATCATTTGTAAACCAACATCAGCAAGGGCACCAAAAACAACTCCCAGGAAAAGACATGCACCCCCCATAGGAATAAAGCCACAGCTTGACCCTCCGAAAAAGCGACAATCCATCCCTAGACCAATTCCAATCGAATCATTCTGGGTGCCTGAGTATAAAGAGAGCGATCGCCCAGACTATCTCCTTCCTAAACACTGGAAGGAGATGAAGAAATCGGCAATTCAACCATCGCTAATCAAGCTAAACTTTGAATCGATCAAAGGCCCATTAGTAACTCAAAGGCTACTAGAGGAGGAATTCCAAAAGCCAAAGTATGGAGCAGGGCAAGAAACCACAGCTCCAATGATCAGGAAACTAGATGATTATGCAACCCTAGAGCAAGGAGGTTGGTGGGCGAAGGCTGGGCAGAGAGCGGATCAAAGCCTTTGGGAAACCCCAAAAATTAATCCATCAGGGGCTTTTAAGGGGGATAAGCCTCGCCCAGAAATTACACCTATTTTTAAGGCGAAGAAATTTGACAAGAATTTTCTATCCCTTGACCTAAGCAAAAACGTCAGTTGGGACACTGCAAAGAAATGGGATGAGCGGTTGAAGGTTTCTGAGTACGAAACGCTACTAAATGCGGCGGGAGCGACTGCATTGTTTGAGGCAGGCATAAACCCAAACAAATTCATGAAGTACGACATCAAAAAGTACGAAAATCCCGCAGGCACAGAAAGGCCCGTGTTTTTGCTCAATGTGCCGGACGAATTAGCTCAACAGATTTACAAAAAGCATGGAATCACGCCAACCCAAGATGAACTAAATAAGGGGTTTTGGCATGTTGTTTTAACGCATAATCTCCCCATCGTTTTTATCGAAGGGGCAAAGAAAGCAGCATCTTTATTGAGTCAGGGCATCATTGCTATCGGGACACCAGGCGTTGCTCTTTACCGAGCCAATATCAAAAATGAGGATGGCACCATCACAAAACTTGAGAAGCGCGAACTATTGGAAGCGATCGCCACCTTTGCCACCCCTGGACGAGTTATCACCATTGCCAATGACCAAGACACGAAAAAACGAACCGTTTGGAACGTTCGACGGGACACGGTGAGGTCCGCTGAATTGATGTCAGAGCTTGGGGCTGAGGTTAAAATTGCAGCGTGGAATAATCTTTACAAGGGTGCGGATGACTTAATTGCAAAGCGTGGGGGGAAAGAAATATTGAAAGCGATCGTGCACGCAGAACCTTGGGAGACTGAAGCCAAAATCTGGTACAAGGCTCAGTACAATCGCCTTGCAAACTATGTTTTGAAACATCATGGTGAGGCTGGGTCTCAGGAGAAAATGGATATTGCGATCGCATACTTTTGCCGAGATCAAGACGTAGATCGGACAATTGCTAGTAGCGCCGCAGTAAAATACGCCTCAGCTATAGAAGCTAAGGCGTATGTGATAGATATTGGAGAGAAGTTGGTTGAGTTCAAGGCGAAGTTGGAGGGTCCTCAGCGGGTGACTCGGGTCCGTTGACCGAAGTCCTTTTCTCAATAATCTGCATTACCTCACTGGGCTTCAGTCCGTAGCACTTGCCAATCTGAACACATTTTCGATAAGAAGGCGATCGCCTAGTGTCAGGGCTAACATTTGGACTAAACCAACGGGTGACTGTGCTGATATGATTGCCCGTCACCTGAGAGATTTGGGTGATTGAATCAGACATCAGACGGTCGTACGCCGTTGGCTCTTTTTTCTTTCTGGGCATGGTTATAGCTTAACAGAAGCTTTTTTTGCCTCCTGCTTTGTCGCATCCATAGCTAAATCCCTGGCAACCTCAGCGATCGCAGCGGCAGGATTAACGATAACAGCCACAACTTCTTTAAGATTAGATAGCATATTGTAATCCTGAGAATTGAACTTGCCCTTAAAGCCAGCACCTTTATCATCAACAGTAAAAACGGTCCCTCTATCTTTATGGTCAACGGAAATAGCGCCTTTGTCATTGCTGACTGTATAATCGCCAAACCGAACCTTATTAGGGGCTCCATCATGGATGTCATGAACAAGAGTTTTTAGATCCGTTGAAACATTGTCAACTTTAAGCATTTTTTCTTCGTAAACATTTGCAGCCTTGCCAACCGCATCCATTGTCTGTTGAGCAAAATTCTTGCCAAAATTGACAAGTTTCACAGTATCAACCTTTGCCCTGTCTTGCATCTTTGCAACAACATTTTGAGCCCTGTCTTTAGCCCATTCACGGATTTTAGGAATAGGCTCTTTATTGGCTATTTTATCCATTGTTTGACGAATGGAATCCATCTCACTCTGCAAAGATTCAAGATTTGCCGTTAGCTGTGCGATCATTTGTTCTGCAGAGGCTGGTGTATTTCCAGGGCTAAAGCGTTGATCAGAGGTAAGGTTTTCAGAGACTTCTTTTAAGTCAATAGGGTCAGAGACAATTTCAGAAGCTTCTGATTCAATTTTCTGGGGCTGAAAATCAAGCTCTGACTGTTCAATCACGGTGTCGGCTGGAGCTTCCTGAAGACTTTGGGGAGACATAGGCTCATCCCAAGCGTTTACAATCTCATCCCCATTAGCGTCAGCATGTTCTATGGGCAGCGTGAGATCCGCGTTAATCTCCTCAGACAGTTCGTGGGGAACATATGCTTCGGACTCATCAGGGTAGCCATCAGGATATAGATCATTAGCAGGTTCGCTGGCATCAACTTCAGCAACAGCCCTAGAAGGCAATCCTAACTCCTTCTCAAGACTTTCAACCCTATCAACAAGAGCCTCAAACCAAGGCTCATCCACAATGTACTCAGATCCAGGCTCTGTTGATCGTTCAATGGCTTGCTCTAACTCCAAAGAAGCCTCAGCATATGCCCCGGTCAAGATAGCTTCTTTGCCAGTCATGGCTGGATCAAATACAATCTTGTCTGCTTCATTAATCTCGGTTTTTTGCTTAATCTGAGGGACTTCAATAGATTTAAGTGCTTCTTCATTAGATAGAAGACGTTCTCGGTACTGGGTGGTAGATTTGGCCAAATACTCAAGACCTTCTGACGGCTGAGTATTGTTGCCAACCTTGTTGTTAAGGTGAGTGTTAACATAGCCACTCCCTTGAGCAAGAATGTTGGTGAATTCTTCAACAGGAATTTTTTCTGAAGCAGCCATATCCGTAACTAGAGTATCTGCATTTTTTTGGTCAGCAGGGGGGAGAGTAAGTCGCTCTGCATACTCTCGACGAGGAATATTGGCAGAGACTGGGTGCTTATCAAGCAAATTTTGATACTCGTCTCTTGCAAGTTTATTTTCTGGGCTTTCAACAATGGGGGCAAGTTTAGTTTGAAGTTGGAAATCATCCTTCCCAATACTGCCATTTGTTTGCTTAAATACCGGAGTTGAAACATCCTTGACAACGATAGTGCCCTTCTCGCCATACAGAGCCTCATGAGCAGCGACAGCAGCCTTCTTGCTCATTATTTGCCCATTTTTTGGAGGGTATAGCTTACTAGCCCCAACTAAAATATTGGGAGTCTTGCCAGTCACTTCTTTCGTAAGGTCAGCGATCGCCTTTAGTGCGATCGTCATGTCGCGAGGGGTAGGCTTGTAATCAGCATGATTAATCATTCCGCTCATACGCTGAATCTCCTAAAGATTGTTTTTTGATCAACTTACTTCTATCAGAAGCAAGTATGGGAATTTTGCGAGAATAGTAGTAGTAAACACCCGCGAAAGCGAACAAAGCTATCCAAAACATCCAGATAGGTGGGCGAATAAAAGAAAATGCGATCGCATTCCCAAGCCCTGAATAAAGTAGCCCCTTAATAAAAAAGCGATCAAATGGCTTATCTAGTTGAGGGTGTGGCTGAATAAAGGAGTCCGCAATCAAAGCCTTATCAGACTGACCTTGTATCGTTGTGCGCTCCATTATAATAGCTAGAGGCCGTTGCACTGCCATCCCTTTTGCCGGGAAAATTGCGTGCAACCTTGACTCAATTATCTTAGCGTAAACTTTAGTAGGAGCAACAATTCTTACCATTGAAGAATTAGGTAAAATTCCCTTATAAAGGTCTTTGTCTTTGTCAAGGTTTACAGCGTGCTCAACGTTAGAAATGGAAAGCGCTTTCATCTCTGCAAAGCAATGAGAGCAAAACATATGGTCGCTTAGCAAAATACCACCATCTTGGCAGTATGGGCATAGGAATGTTTGCACTAAACCCCCTCTTGCAACGCCAAAGCTTTCTCTAGCTGGACTTCAACTTCAGCCAGTTGAGTTTCATAGGCAGTCATCTTAAACTGACTGATATCAACAAGGTGACTGTGATCAAAAATAACTTGCTCGCCAACAGACAAAGTGACGGGAATATCGTCAGCTAAGGTTAATAAAGCATACGAATCATCGTCATCATCAAAAGGTTGATGTTCCACTAGTTCCCCGTCAACAAGTCGCTGAATTGGGAGGAACAGGTTACCCCCCTGATAGCGGCAAACTTCATGCGGCGTATATGACGGGAATACAGGAGTTTCAAGATTGTCTTGCCAAACCTCTTTTAGGAGAGGGTATAGAGCAAAAACTCGTTTTGTCTTTGAAGTTAATTCGATTTCTTTATACATAATTCACTAAGTAAAGGGATACAAACAGCCTAACCACACTTGCCAGAAAAGTCAACCAGATTATTTCATGAGTTTCTGAAAAGCTGCTTTCTTGTTGGCCTTAGGCATAGGCAGTGCCTCATTAGCGTATTCTTCCCGCTCCAAAAGATCTGCATCTGTCAATGTCCTTGCCACTGGCTTCCTAAGTCGATTATTTCTGAACTTAAACCAAATTGCATTGGCAGCATTTGCTTCAGCCTGTTCTTCGTCACTAGGGCGGATATCAACCTTATAAAGCATCTGCGATCGCCGTTCACCATCAACTTTGCCCTTGGTCCCAGGCGATCTTACGTAGAACCTCCCCTGATCGGCCTCTTTAAGCGCCTCAAAGGGCACCAAGTCACGAGTGGTTAGATTGTTATTGTCCGAAGCGCTACTTCGCACCAATGCCCCTCTCTGCGTAGAGTCTGAAGATGTTTTGTAAACAATATCTTCTTTGCCGAAAGACTTGGAATATTGCTCAATCGTGCGATCGCAGTTCAACTGGCCAAGGAATAAAGTTTTGGCATTAGCCAGGATTTCTTCCATTGCCAATTTGCCATAGGTCGCTTCAATATTGGGCAAACTCTGAGCCGCCAGTAAGTAAGCGATCCGTTTGGAACGGGCGTCGGCCATTTGCCCAGGCATAGCTGGAATTAGGATGCGAGGGAACTCATCCATTGCCATACAGAACGGATATGGAGTGCCGCGATCGCTATAGGTATTAAGGCGAAGTTGCATGTGGATGACAGACGCCATCAGTGGTGCAAGCGTTTTCTCGTATAGTGGATTGATCCGGTAAATAATAAATTCCTTATGCCCAGTCAACATTGGCATAGTAGACTTACCGCAGAAAGTCATCCAAGATGCATCATTTTGGAACTTCGTCAACACAGTAAGGGTAGTAGCCACGATACTAGCGGCTGTTTCAGGGCTTCCCGCCGTCGAGATTAGTTGCTGAGCAATAATCTTGATTTTCTGGGGAATATCCTTAGAGGAAAGGAGCCTATCTAAAAGATTAGGCAGTGACAGAACTTTGTGGCATAAAGCCAAGTCTGCCAAGTCTTTCCTAGGTTGCCATTTGGCCCATAGGAAAACAAACTGCATAGCAAGTTTTCCGGCGATCGGGAAAAATCCATCGTCACTAGATTGCTTGCCCTTGTTGATATTGGCGTAAAGAACCTCGGCCAATTCACCAGCGGATTCAGTGTCATGGACAAAATCTAGAAGGTTGATAACATCACTATCGGCATAGCCAGGGGCCACAACACGAACCTTATATCCATGCTTAAGAGCAAACCCTGCTAATTCACTTGATGGGCAACATTTTCTGTCTTGCTCTTGGTCTCCTTTGAAGTCAAAAAATCCTACAGAAAAATTCTGAAGGATGAGCGATCGGATGATCGGGTCAAATACTGAGTATGACTTCCCAGCCCCAGAGCTAGCCAGAATTAGCAAATGTTCATTAATCCGATCTAGCGCAATCCTGGGATTAGTCATCCCAAAATAATGGTCAAAGTTCAGGATGGTTTCAGGCTTGCCAACCCATGCGCCAAAACTACTAAAGTTCTTTTTGCGGTGGGTTTTTACAATGTTATTGACAACTTGATCTTGGGATTTTTGCCATTCAGACTTTTTAGCTTTACGAGCACGTCCAAGCTTAGGATTCTTATTCCCGCGCCTTTTAGAGCCTTTGATAACCGCCACCAACAGCAAGAAAAAAACAAGATACCCTCCTGCCGCCAGGAATGGCCAAGGAACCTCCTTGATTGTTCTGGGCATAGGAGGAAGCGTTGGGTAGCTAAAAACGGCTCGATCTTGGGTCATAAAGAATCACCTTCGCTTTTGGCATAAATCCTTCTTTCTTTAGCGCTTTGTAAAACTCTGGGACTAAAGCCAGTTGGCCCTTTTGGGCACTAGCTGAAACCTGTAAGAAATACTTCTGCTTCCCTTTGGCACGAATGTCATATCGAACAGACTGTAGGGAAAGGTCATCAACAATATCCCTAGGCAAGAAAGGAATCCCATACTTGGATGGGGTTTGTCCAGCTTGGTCGATATAAACAGTCTTACAGGGACGTAGCTTAATGATTCGCTCATAGGGGGGGTTGCCAGCGCGATCGCCAATCCTAAGCAGGTAATAGCCCCGCGACGCCCCTACAACAGCAATAGATTTAGGGGGTGACGCTTGCCCACGAGTACCACCAATAGCAATGCAAGTTTTGATTTGTTGTAATTCAGTCTTAGGCACTGCGATCGCGGGAAGGCAGAGAAAAGCGGACAACGCAATAGAAAGTTTAATGCTTGTGGCCATCATGGGAGCCTCCAGACAAGTATTGGGCGGGATCGACCCGTTTACCGTTTTTGTCACGAACTTCAAAATGAAGGTGTGGTCCTTGAGAAGATCCAGATGATCCACTATAAGCAATTGTTTGCCCTTGGTCTACCTTGTCGCCTGGCTTGAACAGAGATCGGCTATTGTGAGCATACAAAGTTGAAGAGCCATCGTCATGCCGGATCTCAATCAAGTTTCCGTATCCGCCACCGCAACTTGAGCCGTAATAGCCAGTTGCAGAGCAACCATTCTCAGAATCAATGACAACCCCACCTCTAGACGCCTTAATAGGGGTGTTCATTTTCACAAAATGATCTGTTCCCCCATGAAGCCTGCCCCAACGCTGCCCATAGGGTGAGTCAATGCCGCGATCGACTGGGTACCGGAACTTGCCATCTCCTTTGCCAGTGCCTGGAATCCCACCTGCACCAGTGACACCACCAGTTGCGCATGGATCTCCAGAGAAAGCCTGAGGGGCGCTTCCTCCACCCTGGACAGAGGCGTAAGTTTTAAGGTTGCTGGGAGTACTCCAAATAGGAGAAGCCTCAGCACCTCCAGGAAGAGAGGTAAATTGATTCTTGCCTAGCGCAGCATCAGCAGAGGCAAAATCCCCCTTCTGAATATTCCCAAGGATATCAACTCCAATCTCATTGCCGTAAAGACCAATCCATGCGAGCGTAGCCTTATCTCGCGTCGCTTTGTTGGTGCTCCAAGCATCTAAGCCAGGATACTTATCTAAAACGGCCTGCCTAGTTGATGCGCGAAACTGGTATTCGCCATAAGGAGCATCACTGCCATTTTGGGGGACAGCGCCTAAATTGACACCGCCACTAGACTCGCCTGCTGCAATCCTAGCAAGGTACTGAGTTTGGTTAGTTTTCCCAGCGTTTTTGGTAGGGGCAGATGTGTTAACTTCACCGCTTCCAGAAAAAGTTGTCCGAGCTTCGGTAGATCCAACATACCTAAAGTGCCAAGGCTCGTTGTCAGCGCCTTGATTAGGTTTACCAGTAAAGCTTTGCTCAAATCCATACGATTTAGCATTCTTTTTGAGCCATCCATAAGCCTTAGTTTGCTCAAACGATGGCTGCAAATCAGTCCCAGGTGAGGTCCCGAAATCTACTGCATAGCCAGTCGAGTGCTCTGAATGCCCAGGGGGAGCGCTAACCTTAGCGGCCAATTCCTCAGACCCTTTTCGCTGAACTTGCTGATCCCAAAGCTGTTGCTGAGTTTCTGTGGACCTAAAACCTGAGATCGCATATAAGTCCACTCCTTGGTTGGCTGCGTCAACGCGCATTTTGTCAAAAGAGGTCGCCGCGTCCTTATGCAACGACTCAGTTCGCCCACTTGCAGCACCACCAGTCCGAACCTGCTTAAGGTCGTTTTGATCGACTTCGTCATAAGCTTTGTGTCCGTATTTTGTGTTTTGATTGCCAGACTCTACCTGCCTTTGTAAATCGCACTGGGCAGGACTACCATTAACAGAGTCGATCGCCTTTTGAACATCTTTAGGGACAGCCCCATTTATAAGTAACGGAACCCACCCACCTTGAACGGCCTTCATGTTAGGGGCAGGGACGGAGATAAAGTGGGGGGTTGAGTGAGTCTTTCCCCAAAAATTGACAGTAATTTGTAAATCAACCTGAATATTAGCGCTAGCTGGCTTATTTTTCCCTGGATACTCTTTTATATTTTTGATACTAAGCTTAGCTGGGTTATATCCCGCCGCATCTCCAAAAGGTTTCCAGCCCGCAGGCTCCTTCCCCCCATTGACCTTGCGCAACCAACCTTTCCCACCCTCGGCCCATTGCCCACTGCCATCAACCATTCCTTTCCCCTTGTGCTCCCATTCAAGGATTTTGACGTTTTTACGCCCCATTTCAAAATGGCCGCAGTTACTAGTTTTACCTTTTTTCTTCTTAGGGCTATTGATAACACAAGGAGTTGAAGCGAAAGTATTGTTTGGCGTTCCTCCTGTAAATGCTCTCATTTTAGGATTTTCTTTTTTGCCTGCATAAGCAACATCAAGCTGTACAGCAATATCGCCTTTAGCGATCGCAATAAAAGCAGTTATCCCAGCCTGAATAACAGAGGCATTCTTGAGCCCAGGAATTTTTGAAAGATATTGAGACCCAATACGAGGAAGGGTAGACAAAGGTGCTGTAGCAAGGTTACCTAACTCAGAAATAGGAAGATTTTTAGCAAAAGCGCCAATAGGGAGATTTTTTAGGGCATCACTGCTTAAGATGTATTTCGCTAATTTTTGCCCCCCATAATTAAGCCCTTCACGCAAAGCTCCTTTGAAATCGCCGGAGGCTAAAGAACCCACAATTGAACCAACGGGAAGATCCTTCCATGCGGGAGGAAGATATTGCATTGCCTCTTGAGCCCCGCGCTGAATCCCAACGTCTAGAGCGCCTTGAAAGTCGCCAGAGGCAAGCTCAGACAGTGGAATCTCTTTAATGACTGGGTTATCACTGAGCAACTTAACAAGGCTACCACCCGTCGCCCCTGCCTGCCTTAATGCAGAAAGGTCCGCGCCAGACCCAGGTTTAGAGCCAGACCTGGAAGGGGAAGAGCCCATTTCTTGCATAAGAGAGCGTTCAAGGGCTGGTGGAATCTTACCTCCGTTAGCCTGAATCACTTCGCCAAGAGTCAATCCTGCTGTGTAGGAAGAATCCCCAACACTAGTATTTTTAGGGTCCTGCCCCTGAGATCGTAACAACTCGGAAATACTGCGATCGCCGTCCTTAAAATACTGCCTTCCGTTTGGCAATCTTGTGTTCTTTAGGTCCCCAAACTTCAAGGAACGACCCAGTGACGCATTTTTAGGAACCGCTCTCCAGACGTTGTAGCCAAGGTTAAAGCTAGGAGGCATATCAGAAGGTGGCCCTTCAGCCCAAGCATCTTCCCCCCCAGGAGTTTGGCTCCATGTAGTTGGCCCTGAGGAGTCGGCATCAGCCGCCTGAGGGGAAGAAACAATTTGAGCCATCCCAGGTGGAACAGCAGTATAAAGCTGAGTTAAAAGAGTTAACCCTACTAGCGATCGTTTGATCAAAATTTATCCCCCAATGCCAAATGTTCTTTTTGCAGGAGCCCCATAACGGACCCTGAATTTATAAATGTTTCGGCTGTTAGTAGTAATTGTTACAAAGCAAGCTCCCCTTGCAGGAAGATTGCCTTGATTGAGGAGAACGGCAGTCGGAGCAGAGCCAGAGCACCCACCTTCTTTACAAAGAACTCCATCTAGCGGCTGAACTTGCACCCATTTAGATGGAGTTATCAAAATAGACTTAATCTTTTCTCCAGTCTTTAGTTGGAGCGTGACCCCTAGTTGGTCAACATTGATATTTGTGATACGTTCGACAGCCCATTTAGGGGCGATCGTAGTTGAATCAATTGTATTTATTGCAACTACCTGAGGCGGAGGAGGGAAATGAATAGGGAACATATTATGGACCAAAAATGCAATTATTGAGAACCCCTCAGGGGCAAAACACCTGAGGGGTGATGCTTAGTTAATCTCGTTGCGATCAGTTTGAGGGGAGAATTCTGCCTTTACTTTTGACGCACTCAACTCACTAGCTTTTTTACGATCTAGAGAAACATATGCGTCCTCTAGCACATTGTTGCTCTCTCCTATAAGTCCTGAACCAAGCTTAAACAACGTTTTACCAAAACCTAATCCGACACAAAGACCGATTGCCAAGGCTCCACAGCTTTTTGTTTGATGCATTGGATCTTTCTTGTTTGCTGGCATGGTTGCCGAAAACGCCGAGAATCCAAAAAGAGTGCCGCCCCAAATTCCTATTATTACTGATGCAACGCCAGAAAGGCATAGTCCCCCAGCCATTGCAAAAAGAATCCAAGGGTTTGCTTGACTACGGTTGTTATTGCTCACTCCCTACCCCCTGTAACTCAATATCACCATTTGCGATTAGTTGAATACTAGTCTTGGGCTTGATCATATAAAAGCTTGGGACTTGCCCACGAACATTACTCCGCCGATCGCCATCAAGCCCATCATTCACGGAATCCAGGCCGGAGTAGATCGCATTTCGCGCAAGCCGATCGCCAAAGCTATCCCCTTCAGGAGCAACAGAAGAAACCCCAATATTAAGTGCGCTACGACCAAGGCTAGAAAAGAACTTCCCAGCCCCACCGCCTCGGGATGGCTCTTTAAGCTTGCCACTGATAAAGCCATCGTCTGTAGAGGCAGTCAGCATTCCAGGAGCAATTGAGTAGGATAGACCTAGCGGGGTTTCAATGCGGGTAACGTTTGCGACAATGTATTGCCCCATAGTACCTTTCTCGGACTGAGCGATCGCAATAGATCCCTTAGGAATCAAGACCTTGCCATCTTGCTTAAAGGCAGAACGAACCTGAATTCTAATTTCTTCCCCAACGGGAAAACTCTCTTGAGAATTCCAGGAAAGCATCCCCATAGTTTGCCCCTTAAGAGTAGTTTCGGCAGGAATCATGGCTAACTGAGCCTTTAGATTCTCTTGAGCCGCTTCCTCTGGGTACCGTTTTTCAAACTCACTAGCAGTTAGCGGTTGAGGGCTTGTATCTGGGACTTGTGCGATCGTATTTTCTTGAGGCAATGCCGAAGGTGCGGGAGGTACTTCCTCAGTAGAGTTCATTGCAACGGCTGGAGTGGCTTTAGGATCTGTTCCGTCGTAGATAGCTAAAGCGTTGTCAACCGAAGCATTTTTACCTTGGCTAAGATTTGCTCCTTCAGCACTTTCAGGGGCCATTGCCACAGCATCTTGCATTTGTGGCCCTTCTCCAGAATCAGGAGCATAAAGCGCGCCAGCAGGTTCTGGTTCTGGAGCCTTATGCATTATTGGGGCAGTGCGCTGAACGGGACGAGGGGGAGCAAACGCAGCAGTAGGAGATGGCGCAAAACTTCGCGGGGTCCGCTGAGCAGGGCGATCGACGTAGACAACCCTATTTTGCATGGGAACACGAGCCCTTTGTGCGATTTGCCTTGCAGCAGTTTTCTTGGCAGATGCCGTCTTTGCAGGCAGAGGGGCGTCAGCAACGGGAGCACCCTCTTTGGGAGCACGCGGAGAAAAATCATCAGCAGCGGCAGCCTTTGAGGTGTCGGCGAAAGCGTTTGGGTCAGGCGCAGGTGCGACCGCAACAGCTTTTCGAGCGTTACTGAGATAAGATGCACCCCCATAGAGGGCAAGGATAAAGGCGGTAGACCCGCCAGCAACCATGGCCCATAGAAAAGCTGGGGTCTTGGTAAACTTAACTGGCCGGATATGAGCCTCGGGAGGCTCAACAGACTCATATGGGGCTAAAGGGAAAGTAGCGGGAGTTGATTCGATAGGGGACAACAGGGCGTCCCAATCATCTTGCTCAATTTGATTTTCAGGCATGGGTTCAGACATGGTTACTGCTCGTAAGGAAGAATACGGGTTAGATACAAACCTCGCCGTTGAGTAAGCTCAACAGCTTCGTTATAGGGGGTATTGGCCCCATTTTTACTGAGCCTAAGGACTTGCCTCGTATAAACCCAGTAATATCTGGTGTACTTTCTGGTGACTGGACCTCCTTTGCTTTCCGTGACCTCAAGCTCAACAGGTGTTTTTGTCTCAGGGCCATTTTTGCCATCATTAAAAGGCTCGGCCTTGCCAAATTTTGTTACCTGAAAAGTACGTGAGTCTCTTGACGCGGGCTGATCGTACCCTTTTGGCTTGAGCGCAACAATAAAAGGCATGATTGCATTGATAGCTTCAGGAGCTATCAAATGCTGATAAGCATAAATTTGAGAAGAAACCTTCCCCCACTGTGTATTAGCTCCTACATCAAGACCTGTTTGGCATTGCTTGAAAAGCTTGGCATTTTTAGCCTCTTTTGCAATATCTTTGCATCGTTCCTGGTACTCAGGCGAGGTGTTCTTTGTCCAAGAAATTGATTTGAACATTTCAATAAGGAACTGCTCCCTATTATGGTCAGGTGTTATTTGCTTCCCAACCATAACTTCCCGCCCAGCCCCAAGCTCGACGATTACATCGCGATCGCTAAGCTCCTGGACTTTTCTTGTAAGCATTGCATTGCTAGTGCATTGCCCAATCAAAGCAGAAAGAAGACCCAAACCAAGAGCCCACTTCCCCCACTGAGCAAGAAGCAAAAATATTTTACTTGGCTTTCTGTCTATAAGCATTTAAACTCCAATCAAAAACAGCAAGACAATGGTTAAAACTACTATTTCCATAATTTCTTTCTCCATCCCAAGTCTAATACTACTTGCCAAAAATGGCAACCTATTGATCTTGATTTTGCCCTGGATCGGTATAGGCAGAGCTAATGAAATCAGAGTAAGCCTGCCCTTGAGTATCAGCACTTTGTTGATCATACGATCGCTGAATCTCTTCTCTCCAGGCCCTCTCCAACTCAATTGCTAACTTCTTGTTTTCTGTATTGTTTACTTTGTAGATAGCAATACGAGTTTGTAACTGCTCTTCTAGAGATCGCTGCTGAAGAGTGAGGGACAGCGTGTCATTAACAGCGGAAGCTTTTAGGACGTCTTGGGTATTGTCCATCTTCGCGATCGCGGTAGTGTTCTCTATCCCTTTCTTGACGGTCTTCATAATGGCATCTCGCTCTTCCTTTATGAATTTTTGGCCGTCCTTTCCCGTAAAGACATTGAATTCCTCATCTTGTATTTGAGTCCAGGCTGTGTTTTTTGTAGCCCTGACTTGAGCAGTAACAAGCGGCCTATACCGCTTATCTTTTGCCCCAGAGCTGATTTGGCCAGAGTTAGCCGCTTCAGCACTAGCTGAATCTTCAGCAGCGTTTGCAGCTTCAATGCCTTCCTCTACAATGGTGGCAATTTTTCCCCAATCAAGGGTTCCGCCTTCTCCAATCAGTTCTCCACAATCGCCGCCGCCATTCTCAGAGCACTCAGCAAGCCCCCCTTCAATGCCTCCTAGTCCGCCTAGCCCACCTAACCCCCCAAATTTACCAAGAACCTGTGGCAATATATTGACAAGAGTATCTAGACTCTTTGTGTCAATGAACTGAAGCAAACTTTGCCCTAATTGAGTATAAAAGCTTAGATTTTGGGCTAACCCTTCGCCGATAAAGCCAAGATCTCCAAAAATGCCGATCGCAGTACCAGCAAGTCCAGCGAAGTCAAAAGCGGCGGCTTTGGGAGGGCTGGATAGATTTAGGATAGCGATCGCACTGAGAGTAATTGCAGCCTGTCTTTTACGCATTAGTGCCTCTTTACAGATTTACAAAAAGCAATATCTTTGGGCTGAGTGGGATAAGCACAAAGATTTTGGTGCCAAGCCTTCAAGGATTTAGCCTCTTGATCGGCCTTCTGAGATGCGGTTGGTTTCAGCGCTGGAGGACCTAGAATGGCAGAAATAGGCCCAGCGAAGAAAAGACCAAAGGCTAAGAGTCCTAGCGGGACACGAAACTTCCACATCAAGTAGAGATGTAGGGGAACAATAACGCCCGTTTTTTGGCTGTGATAATACATTTTTAACCCCTTAGATTTGCAACATTGACAGTGACATTATTTGCCATCCCAGTGAGAGTTGAGATGACCGTAACGATCGCCATGATGCCACACGTAGCAGCGACAAGAGCGATACTCATGACGTAAAGCCCCCCTGAAACCGATGAACCAGCCACGGTAACAATTGCGAGAATGGTTGATAGCATCCTCAAAAACAATCCCGAGAGCCAAATATTAAGCATTCCAGTGAACCACTTAATCCAAGAGCCCGAGAACAGTGGACAAAATGATAATGCAATACTGAGAGGGAAAAACAGCATCATCAACAACTCAAGAATGCCAACAGTGACACCAAACGCGGCGGACACGAGCAGCAAAAGAGACTGAGTACCAGCGGCTAAAATGCCAGAGCCAAAATCAACGACTCCATCAATATTCTTTTTGGTCCCATCAACAATAATGGATCCAACGGTACTCCCAACGTTTGTAAGCTGGTCAGCATTTTTACCATTTTTTAGCAAAACATCACTAGAGTAAATAGAAAGGTCCGAGGCCCATCTTGCCTCTCTAAACTCATCAAGGGATGCTTGAACTTGCTCATAAGCATCTGTATAGCAAGTCCTCCTTTCGTCTTCGTTAAGGGTTGCGGCGCAGCTAACCTGTGAGTTCCGAATAGATTGCTCAACCCGCGCCTTTGCAGTCGCTTGGCGAACGGCAGAGCCACCGACCTGAGTTGCGGCATTGCCATTGGTCAGTATGTATGTCTGAAACCCATTTAGAAGATCAGAGGTCCCTATTGCAAGAGTCTGCATAGTGAACCC
>JAGVDA010000450.1 GCA_020058975.1 Thermosynechococcus sp. WC_1
AGTCGAACTCGACCATGCCGTGTGTAGGGCATTCGGCCACGATCTTGTCATGTACAGCGGCCACGGGTTGAATCTTTTCCATGATGTAGTCGCACTTGGTGCACTGGAAATCATTTCGAGCTGGCATTATATAGGCATCTCCTTAATCGCTTTGGCGGGCACCCCTTTGCAGCAGGCTTGAGCTTACCGCTTGAAAATCTGCCGCTGTTGACGGCATCTATTAATCAATGCTTCCGGCAAACCATTGGGCAATGGACACCCCCTCCCGTCGAGATTGACCTAGAAGTGACCCTTGCCGACATTGTGCAGGATGGCGGAAAGCCTCTATTTAGAGCGCTTTTACAGCTTGAGCCTTACGGCATGGGCAACCCAGCCCCGCAGCTTTTAATTCGCAACTGCTCGCTAGAGCAAAGGCGAGGTGGGGGCACACAAGCAAGGGGCAATCACAAAGTGCGGTACAAAAAAACGCGGTTTATGCTGCGGGACGACAGCACTTCGAGCTTATTCCCTGGGGTTTGGTGGGGGCACGATGCAAGCGAGCTACCCGATGGGCAATGTGATGTGGTGGTGGAGCTAGAGTATGGGCAGCTTTATAAACAGTCTGAATATCATCTGCGACTGACTGCCGTTCGCCCTGCGTCAGTGGAGCCATCACTTACAGATTCATCTTCAGTAGAACCGTGGCTGCTCGACTGGCGACAGCAGATCGCAGCGCCTCTTTCTTCAAATCCGATTCTTCGTTTAGAGCAGTGCCCCAATGACTGGGATGAATTAGATTTATGGGCGCAGCAGGCCAATGCTCAGCAAGAAAAATTAGCTTTGGCTTATCCGGCTTCGGTACTGCCCGAAACAGCCTTAAAATGGCGGCAGTTAGCGGGGTTAGCCAAATATTTAGCGCGAACTCAAAACCGCGTTACGGTTCACGCTGTTCAGAAACTTTTGGGGCTGGGTGGGCGATCGCTTTCCCTAGGCTTCGCCGCCCTACAATCTGTCGGGTTTACCATCCGTCTGAAAGCAGACGCTGTTGTCGTTGAAAATCAGCCCAGTCTACTGACCGATTCTGAGGTAATAGCTGCTAACCAGTCCATCCAGCAGTTTTTAGATGCCGTAGCAGAAGAGCAGTTTCAGCACGAATACTTTCAGCGCGCCCCTGTGTCACAGCTTCAGCAAACCTTAGAGCAGCGTTTACTGGGTTGAACTAAACTGCTTTCACTAATATGACCCTCTCCCCCTTCGACAAGCTCAGTGCAACGCCCAGCCCCTCTCCCAGAACGGGCAAGGGGAGCTAGAATTAGCCCTTCTCCCCCGGTGGGAGAAGGGTGGGGATGAGGGGGCTAGGGTTGATGCAAGAGGTCAATAATTCTATTCTGGTAAATCAAACAGCACGGTGGTCATGTAGCGGTCTGCCCATTCTGTGCCAAAGGCAGATTCCAACACCCGACGGGTTTTGTCATTGCGCTGCTGCTTTTCGCAGTAGTAGCGTTGCCCTGCCAGCACCTGAGATTGCTCCTTCACAGAGACAGGGTGAGCGGCGATCGCCTGTTGGCAGTGAATCGCCAAAAATGCCCCCGCTCGATCTAGAAACATCGTCTCTTCTTCTGAATCCATCGGGCGCACAAAGAGGCAGAACTCAGAGAAAATGTCGCCCCAGTTTGGCAAATCGCGGGGCTGCGAAAAATTAGAATGCGGCAGGGCGCTTAGGTCAGCACGATAGCCACTGGGCAAAATGCGATCTTGGCTGATGGGGGAGAGATCGGCGATCGCCGCACTAATCTGACCACGGGCACCCACAATATCGGTACCAAACATCGGCAGGGCATACTCAGGTCGAGGGAACATCACACAGTGCAAAATATCGAGCCTGTCGCCTACTCGCGCAATTTCTAAATGCAGCTTGCGAAACTGCGGCGTTTGGTAGCAGCGGTTTTCAATAATTAGCTTTTGTCCCTCCAAGCGCCCTTCAATATACCCAAACTCATCGGGGAGCTGATAAGGAGAAAGGTCTAAATAGCGCTGCCAAGTCGCCTCAATCCGTTCTGCCCACTGATGCAGTAAAGGATGAAGCTGTTGACGAATCGAAAGAGGAGGGACGCTAGGCATAAACACTGAGGCGCGCAACTCTTCCTACTATAGGGAACATCAGCACTTGTTCTTGAAGATGACCTGAAATGTAACAGGATTTTGGACAATCCACATGATCCATTCGTTCATCATTATCGGCACAACTCCGACGTCCCTTGTCCTTAAACACAGTGTTGCTCCCAAAAGCAGTGGGGTTTTAGTCTAAAAGTGCATCATAAGGATCGGATTTTAGCTTAGAGGTGGGGACAAAGTAGCTAGTAACAATCGCCACCATCAGCCACCACAACGTAAACACCTGAGGGCGGTACCACACGGTATCTACGGTACCGTGTGCTAAAAGGCCACCCATCCCCGACAGGGCAGCAATCAGCCAAAATCCCTGAACCAATTGCTCCTGCCGCATCCGCTGAATCTGTACCCATCCTTGCTGAAAGACCGTCACAATCAGGGCAATAAAGCAGGTAAACCCAAAAATACCAAACTCAACCAGATGCTCTAAATAAATAGAGTAGGCACTCAGCGCGCTAAATTTAGGACGTTGATAAAGGGGATAGATTTTATTAAAGGTGTCGTGACCTGGACCAATTCCAGTCAGAGGTCGGGCGCGAATCATTTCTTTAACCGCCTCCCAAACATTGATGCGGAAGTTGTTGCTGCTGTCTTTACGGCTGGCAAAAATACTAAGAACGCGATCGCGCAGGGGCGGCACCGCAATGACCCCTACCAGTAATATCGCCCCACCCCCGCCGAGCAAAATCGGAAACGCCCATTTCTGCCAGAAGGTCGGGAGCTGTGGCAAAACCCAATACAGCAGCAGCAGCGCTGAGATTGCAAGCGACAGCACCAATGCAATCCAGCCGCCTCGGCTAAAGGTCAATACAATACAGACTGCGTTTGCCACAAACATCACAGCCGCCAGCAGCTTTGGCCCCCAGTGCGGCCAAGCAAAAATGGCAGAGAGGCTCAAGGGTACAGCAGGAATAAGATAGGCTGCCGCTAAGTTAGGGTTGCCCAGGTAGCTATAGACCCGTGTCGTATTGGCTAAAGACGATTCTTGATCAACCCAGGTAGCCAGCGGCGGTGCGCCAAAAAACCACTGCGAGAACCCGAACAGCGTCACGATGAACGCCGCAAATAGATAAGTTGTGATGATCCAGGTGCGCCATTGGGGCGATCGCAGTGTTCGCTCCATCAGCGCAAACACAATTAAATAGAGCGTAAGTTCTACTAGCCCACTAAACGCCTCCCGCTTAACGGGGGATAAAATGGTGGCAATACCTGCCCATACCCAATACAGCGTCAGTACCGCATACACAGGTGAAATCTTTTTCGGCTGGGGCGCATCTTCTGAAAGGGTAAGCAAAAGCCAGATCCCAGCACAGGCAATTTGCAGCAGACCAATTTGAGTCGTAGAGACAAAAGGGGCAACGGCAAACAGCGCCACCAACAAACAAACCGATAGTTCAGTGCCCCACTGCATCAAAGCGCTGTACTGCCGCCAATGCCTAAACGGGTTAAAGGCTTTCCAGAGCAAACTATGACGCACCCACTCCGCAGCAGACTGTTGGATGTAGGCTAATTTTTGCAAAACTAAACTCATAACGTTCTTTGAGCAGCAAGGACGGTTTGAACTTTAGCTATTATGCTTAATTCTGTTCCCCATTGCGTAAAAACCTATTGCGGAAGGGCGCACACTTAGCCCAGAAAAGACAGGTACAGACAAAACCCATAGGATTCTGTAGGATGTATTTCTTACAATATTTACGAATGGGCTGGTCGTAAGCAGTAGACAAAGCCTGTTAATCGTATGGACTCAGAGGGTCTTGACAAAATGTCTGATAAACAAAACTTTCTGTTCCCCCATAGTCAGTACCGTGGCCCTGTTAAACCAGAAAACCTGGTGTTTAACGCAAACCTACAAGAATTTGCCCAACGGATCAGCTATATTACGAGCCTAGAAACAAACGGCAAAATTAGCGCCGAAGACTCCTACCGCCAAATCAAAGCGCTTTGGAAAGAATTGAAACAGTCTAAAAAAGCGCTTCAAATCGGTGAAGACCCCTTTGACTCTCAAGAAGGTTCAGCCGAGCCATAGGTGCATCAGTCTTTCAAAATCCACAGCCCCGAATGGGTTGCGCCGCTGTCATCGGGCTGAATAAGCAAAAAATGAATGCCTTTGCTTTGCGCTTTGCGAGTTTCAAAGATTTGCCCTGCCGCTCTCACAGCCTCATCTTGGTAGGTTGCCAAAATCCATCGCGCTTGTTGAGCCGTGCTTAAAATAATGGCTCCTAACTCAAGGTTCACGGCATTCATTTGTCTAGGCTGATGCCCACAGAGCCATCGAGAGAGCTTCATGGCCTGCCGCCCTGCATTAATCAAAATGCCTGGAATGATAATTTCGCCCTCAAGGGCTTGCTGGCTTGGCAGTAAACCAGGAGCCTCAATTTCACGAATAGGAATAGGGCGTTCCCACAGGCTAAATTCTAGGTCTTCAGCAGATAGGCTCACAAACTGCCACAGGTCGCCCCACAGATGTTCTGGGAGCGGTTGAGGAGGGAGTAAAGGTTCCTGCATTACCATAATTAACCTGCCCTGCGGGTGCGCTGTCGCTTTGCTTCGTATAGCATGACTGCCGTGGCAACTGCTGCATTCAGTGACTCCACCCCAGCGCTGGTCGGGATTGAAACCTGCACATCTGAAGCATTCAGCAGCGATTCTGATAGCCCTGCACCTTCATTGCCAACCACAATCAAAGTGGGCTGGGTATAGTCAACAGACCAATATTCAAGACTTGCGCGTGGTGCGGTTGCAACCACCTGAAACCCTTGAGATTGATACTGCTGAATCTGATTCAGGATATCGCTACATTGAGCCGCTGCTACTCTAAACCAGGCTCCCGCTGAAGCCCGCAAAACCTTAGGGCTTTCTAGGTCGGCTGAATCTTCACTCAGTAAAATCCCCTCGACTCCCGCTGCTGCTGCGGTTCTTAGCATTGTCCCTACGTTGCCAGGATCTTGAAGGGTTTCTAGCACCAGCCCTAAACTTTGAATCGAAACAGACTGTCGCTGTGCTGACTGCGCCACAGCAACTACACCATCTGGATTCATGGTGGTGGCGATCGCCCCTAGCACATCAGCACTCACTAGCTCGCAGCGTGGCACCTTACTCTGTAAGATGCTCAGTAAATTACCTTCTTTACTTTCCCAGCGCTCAGTGTAAAACAGCGTCTCTAGAGGCCACCGTGCCAAAGCCGCTTCTTGGAGTAAATGCGTCCCCTCCAGCAAAAAACAGCCGTCTAGACGACGGTGCTTTGGACTGTGAAGCTTACGAACTTGCTTCACCAATGGGTTTTGGAGACTGGTTAACATAAAAAGCCAATGCGGAACCCGGGACTTGAACCCGGAAGCCTTGCGGCACATGAACCTGAATCATGCGCGTCTACCAATTCCGCCAGTTCCGCGCGGACAGACAGCTAGGAAAATAATCCGTTGCTGCGATTTACTATCATTCACTATGATGGAGGGATTCGTCAACTCCCTCAGCACTTTTTCTCAAAATTTTATGTCGCCAAGAGGAGATGTCCTCAGGTTATGCATCAATTTATGTCTCAACAGAGGTTTGCTGAAGCTGACAACTAGAACACAGTCCAAAAAACTCAAGGGTATGATAATAGATTTCAAAACTAGCGGACTGACTTAAATGTTCTTCCAAGGCGTGGACAGGACATTCCGCTTGATTAATCGGCAGCGAAACACCGCACTGAAGGCAGGTCAGATGATGACGGTCTGCCTTCGCTTGACTGTAAAGCGTTTCACCATTGCCCACCACGCGAGCCTGGATGGCTCCCACAAGTTTTAACGCCTCAAGCGCACGATAAACCGTCGCTAACCCGAGCGGCACATTGGCCTGACGTAACTCAACGTAAAGCGCCTGAGCTGAGATTTCTTGATTTAACTGCTTGACGATTTGCAGTACTTTATCTTGACTTCGAGTTCGGCGCACTTTCATGGAGCGGGGTTATACTGCATCAACATCTTATCCAAAATTTAATGCTGTCTAGTCTTAAATCGCTCAGCACCCTAGCAAAATCTAAAACTGATCTTTACGAGGGGCGCGAACTGGCTCAAAATTTTAGGCACAGAGATGTCAGATTTATGCCGAGCGTTAGGAATACTAAGTGCAAAGATGAAAAGGTTAGTCCAAAAACCTTACGTTAACCCATAGCGAAGCGAAAGAAAGTGTCCGAAAATCATGTAAATTAGCTTTCATAACCCATATTGAAGCGATTACTATAGTAATTATTCTCTATTCCTCTTGAATTGCGTTTC
The DNA here is from genome assembly GCA_020058975.1 of Thermosynechococcus sp. WC_1. Classification (GTDB taxonomy): domain Bacteria; phylum Cyanobacteriota; class Cyanobacteriia; order Thermosynechococcales; family Thermosynechococcaceae; genus JAAURS01. The sequence continues at coordinate 6,411 of JAGVDA010000450.1, forward strand.
TAAGAAAAATCAGGATAGTCCATCTTGAACTGGCTTAAAAATAGGCTTAAGGAATGGTTCTCAGAACCGCAGCCCCTGCAACAGCCCAAGAGTGGCCCCAAGAGTGACCCTAAGAGTGGCTCATTGACCAAGCGTTATGGCGAAAATCTCCAAGATCCAAACGCCCTAGTTCATCGTGCCAATAAACGGGCGACAGGCGGAGATGTTGAGGGAGCCTTTGCAGATTTTAAAGAGGCCATTCATCTTAGCCCTACGCGCGCAACGGCCTACTACAATCGCGGTTTTTTACACAACACTTTGGGCAACTTTGAAGCGGCCATCGAAGACTTCAACCGCGCCCTGGAGCTTCTGCCCGATTATGACGAAGCATTTTACCAGCGCGGTAACAGCCATTTACAGCTCAAAGATCCCTCCAACGCCGTTCAAGATTTTAGCCGCGCTATTGCTCAAAATCCTTACTCTATCAAGGCGTACTACAAACGAGCCGAAGCCTATGCTGAGATGGGCGATACCGCAGGTACCTTAGCCGACTATGCCCAAGCCATTACGCGGGTGCCCAAAGATGCAAATGCCTACTTTCAGCGGGGGCGCTTTTTATCAAAAATAGGTGAGCTGCAAACCGCCATCGGAGACTTTACGACGGCGCTTAGCCACAATCCTCGTCATGCAGATTCCTATTGCAGTCGTGGCTGCTGCTATGCAGAGCTAGGCGATATTGAAAAAGCGAATTTAGACTTTAATCAGGCGCTGTTACATAACCCATCCCATCAGGCTGCCTACTACCAGCGCATGTATAGCTTGGGGATCTTGAAGGATACGGCAGCCAATCTTCAGGGACTTCATCGCGTTTTTGCCCCAACATCTCAAGATACCAGTGCCAGTCAGTCTCCTGTCGTGATCTCTGCCGAGATTATAGAACCGTCTTCTCCCTCTCTATCGGATGTAGCAGAGTCACCGGAGCATCTGCACCCAACAACCGTCAAACTAGAGCCTGAGAGTATTGGGGGCTATTTTGAGCGCGCCACAAAACGCGCCATGAATGGGGATCTTGATGGGGCGATCGCCGACTACACCAAAATTATTGACACCGATCCCCATAATACTCAGGCTTACTACCGTCGTGGACAAAACTATAGCGCCATTGGCGAAGACGAAGCCGCGCTGGCGGACCTCAATCAGGCCATTCACTGGGCGAGGGTGCATTCTTTAGGCCAGCTCAAAGACTTTAGCGGCGCACTCTCAGAAACCATTCAAACCCTCAAAACGGAGCTAAAAAAGCCCAAGCCTTCAGACACTTCAACTTCAGCATCTGGGATGACCATTGAAGGGGCGATTGCCGACTACACGCGCACCATCGAAGTTAACCCAACGGCGGATGCCTACTTCAAACGCGCTCAAAGTCGGGCGCTGATGGGCGATCTTCAGGGGGCGATCGCCGACTACTCTGAAACCATTCGCCTCAACCCCGATCATCCCGACGCCTACTATCGCAGAGGGCTGCATCGCTCTGCCTTGGGTGATACCGATGGTGCAACCCAAGATCTTAACCAGACCATTTTGCGAAAGCCCATACAGTCAGAGGATGGCCCCGTTTCTGGGGCGATGAGTCAGTCGAACCCTGGCGCAAAAGCTCAGGCTCCAACTCATTCATCTACGGTCAATCTCAACCCCAGTCGTTACTGTGATCATGAGGGCAACCGACCTGGCAACCGCTTTTGTATTCACTGCGGAGAAGCACTAGAGCCGACAGAGGCATCTCCCCAGCGACCTTTTGCCCAGAAAGACTCGGTTCCTCGCGTAGGGTCTGCGGGTGTAGAACCCAAGCTATCTGAAGCAGATCGCCTCCTTCAGCGCGGACGCTCTCGCTGTGCTAGCGGCAATTTAACAGAAGGACTCGAAGATTTAGGCAGTGCGCTAACGCTGTTTTTAGGGCAGAAAAATATGGGGCGTTATCAGGAAACGCTTAAAATTATTCAGCAGTTTTCGCAAAATCTTTAGAGGCTAAGCCGAGTGACGGCAATGCGGCCTCCCAAACACACATCAACGTCGCTCCCTAGTTCGCGATCGCGCTGGCTGTAGTTGCCTTGATAATGGAGCAGATCGCCCTCAACTCGAAAAGAAACCGGAAGTGGACGCTGGGATGGTTCACAAAACACGATTTCAGGATCGGGGTCCGTTTCCTCAAGATGGGGAAAATTCACGTTCCAAAAGCACCCTGGCTTGAGGGAAAGCGGCAGTAACGTCTCTAAAACGCATTGGGTGTAATGGCTGACTTGGTGCCAGTTAATGGGGCGATCGCCATTGCGGTACTGCGAAAAAGCAATGCCAGTAATGCCGTGCAGCGCTGCCTCTCGTACTGCCGCAACCGTACCAGAAATGTAGCAGTCTGCCCCCAAATTTGCCCCTGCGTTGACCCCAGACAACACCAAAGCAATAGATGAGTCTAGATGAAAGCGCGCAACTCTTACGCAGTCAACAGGCGTACCGCCAATCCCAAAAACATCTTTGCAATTTATCAGCGGTTGACCTGTTGCGGATTGCCCAGATCGGAAG
>JAGVDA010000221.1 GCA_020058975.1 Thermosynechococcus sp. WC_1
AAACCGCATCACGGGCATTGTCTCTCGGGGCGGCGGTATTTTGGCGCGGTGGATGCTGCATCACCATAAGCAAAACCCCCTCTACACGCACTTTAACGAAATTATCGAAATTTTCAAGAAGTACGACGTGTCCTTTAGCTTGGGCGACTCACTCCGTCCAGGCTGTACCCATGATGCATCAGACGAAGCGCAACTAGCGGAGCTAAAAACCCTGGGTCAGCTCACTCGCAAAGCGTGGGAACACGATATTCAGGTCATGGTAGAAGGCCCTGGTCATGTGCCTATGGATCAGATTGAGTTCAACGTCCGTAAGCAAATGGAAGAATGCTCTGAAGCGCCTTTCTATGTGCTAGGACCGCTCGTGACCGATATTGCACCAGGCTATGACCACATCACCTCTGCGATTGGTGCAGCAATGGCGGGCTGGTACGGCACGGCAATGCTTTGCTACGTTACGCCTAAAGAACATCTGGGCTTACCCAATGCTGAAGATGTCCGTAATGGGCTGATTGCCTATAAGATTGCGGCACATGCGGCAGATATTGCGCGGCATCGACCAGGGGCACGCGATCGCGATGATGAGCTTTCCCATGCTCGCTATAACTTTGACTGGAACCGTCAGTTTGAGCTATCCCTCGATCCAGAACGGGCGAAGGAATATCATGACGAAACGTTGCCAGCCGATATCTACAAGACCGCAGAATTTTGCTCAATGTGTGGTCCTAAATTCTGCCCCATGCAGACAAAGGTTGATGCTGATGCACTGACGGAACTCGAAAAATTCTTAGCAAAGGATCTCGATAAAGTAGCTGCAACTTCGGCTTCATAGATTTCACTCTTTAAGTCAAAGCCAAAGCGTAGCCCCTCAGTGAGGGGCTACGCTTTCTAGGTTAGAGATCTAAGAATAGTGGATGCTTGGCTCACGAGCTAAACGAGAACTTCATCTTGAACGCTTGACTTTTCTGTATGGGTAGGACAAGGCAATACAACGCGAGCCGTCGTCCAAGTTGCAGGCAAACTTTCAATACTAAACTGCCCCTCATGAAGTTCGACCAAGCATTTTGCAATACTTAAGCCCAGTCCAGCCCCACCTCGACCATTCACCTTAGCGCCAAATTGGACGTAAGCGCCCAACTCTGAAATCTGCGTTTGGGTTAGCCCAGCACCTTGGTCAAAAATGTCAAGAACAAACTGATTTTGAGCTAAGCCACCTTTTACCAAAACGGCTGTTCCTAAAGAAGAGAACTTAAATGCATTATCAATTAGCTCTTCAGCAATTTTGGCAAGATTTGCCTCTAGCATAGGAACTTTAGCGTCTTGTAAATCTAGCTTCAAATCTGACTCACGACCATACTGTTTGGCAATTTCTTGAGCCGTTTCGGTCAAAATATTTTTAGATTGAGTTGTACAGCGCCCCCGAAGTATCTCTGCTTTTTCAGGATTCTGTACCGTCGTTTCTAGCAACGCATATAGTAGAAAGTTCTGGAGCTGTCTTTCTAAATGTAGGCTGGCAGCATAAGCTTCTTGGAGATTAGTTTCTTGGACGTTAGATAAATCTGTGGGGCTTACTATTTCTTTTGTATTAATCAGTGTTTTTAGAAAAGACTGAATTTGGTTGAGCGGCACTAAAAGGTCTGTCGGTAACGAGGTGGTAATGTGCCCCCGAAACTTATCCATTTTTTCCTGAATTTGTCTTTGACGTGCAGCCTGCTTATCTAAGCGTACAAAGACTGCTTCTAGTAGCTCATCACGGGTAAAGGGCTTGGTAAGGTAGTCATCAGCCCCTAAATTCATGCCTAGGCGAATATCCACTTTATCGGCTTTAGCAGTCAAGAAAATAAAGGGAATCATAGCCGTCTCAGGACTTTGAAAGAGAGCATTACGCACTTCATAACCATCTAGACCCGGCATCATAATGTCGCAAATGATTAAGTCTGGCAAATGCTCTTTAGCAAGAGCCACGCCAATTTCACCATCTTCAGCACCGATGGCCTTCAGTTTTTCAAATCCTAGAATTTTAAGGATATTAGAGCGTACGGATTGCTCATCTTCAATAACCAGAATTGTATGCATTTTAAGATCTCCTATAGCATTTTGATGATTAAGTCGTTTAGAAATTCAAGTAGATATAGCAAATTTATACACTTAGTGGCGAATCATAAAGTGATGTACTGCAAGGCTCTTGCTGTGGTATTACAACTGTAAAGATTGTCCCCTTACCCACCTGACTTTCCACGTCAATACGACCTCCATGTATTTCTACTAAACGTTTGACAATGGATAAGCCTAAGCCCGTACCGGAAATAGTGCCAACATTTTTAGCACGAAAGAATGGTTCAAATAGCCGTTGCTGCGCCTCCTCTGGTATGCCAATTCCTTGATCCCTCACTTGAAAAATAACCTCATGCTTATTGCGAATAACCTCAAAGCTAATCTCGCTTTCTGCCGTTGAATATTTAATGGCATTAGAAAGTAAGTTTCCGAAAATGTGTCTTAAAACTTTTTCATCTAAGATACCTTGTGAACATTGCCCACGAAGTAAAAACGAAATATTATGCTGGCGTTTAGACCCTAAGCGAATTTCGGCAATAAGGCTATGACAAAATTGCTCTAAGTTTAGCTGTATTGGATTTACCTCCATTTTGCCACCGTCTGTTTTTTCGAGGGTTAAGACATCGCTCATTAGTTCTGTCATGCGGTTAATCGCTGTGCGGATCTGCTGGAAATATTCTCGATTCTCGTCTTCAGTTGATAGGTGTCCGTAATATTCCAGCAGTTCGATGGAGGATAGAATGGTTGAAAGGGGAGTCCGAAATTCATGAGAAGCTGTTGATACAAAGCAAGATTTTAGTTCATTCAGCTCTTTTTCTTGCTCAAGTGCTTTGAGTATTTCTTGCTCTTGATGCTTGCGATGAGTAACATCTCGCTGAACTCCAACCCAGTGAGTATAAAGACCACTATCATTGGCGACAGGAAAAATATTGAGGTCAGACCAAAATTCAGTTCCGTCTTTACGATAATTAAGAATCTCGATGTGAATGGGTTGCCAAGCCTTAAGCGCTTTACGGATCTCTGCACAAGCCGCAGGATCAGTTTTAGGCCCTTGTAAAATGCGTGGTGTTTTACCAATTGCTTCGTCTAAACTATACCCTGTCATTACCGTAAAAGCATGATTTACATAGATGATTTTTGGCCCAAAATCTACTTCTTCAATAGGCTCGGCTTTTGTGATTAACACAACGTCGTTAGAATTAACAACAACTGAATCAAATAAATGTAATTGCTCCTCAGCCTGTCGCCGTTCGGTGATTTCTTGCTGTAGCGCCTGATTGGTGACTTTAAGCTGATGATTCACAATTTCAAGCTGCGATGTTCGCTCAGTTACCCGCTGTTCTAGAGCCTCATTTAAGATTTGGACTTCATTCCTGGCATCCTGAATTGCAATTTGATTTTCGACACGAGCGAGTACTTCAGCGACATCAAATGGTTTACTAATATAGTCTACGCCACCTACTGAGAATGCTCTAACTTTATCTAAAATTTCATTAGATGCACTAACAAAAATAATGGGAATATCACAGGTTTTAGGATCGTTTTTTAATTGAGAACAAATCTCATGGCCTGATATATCAGGTAAGTTAATATCTAGCAAAATGAGATGAGGTGGAGAAGATTGGATTGACCTAAGTGCTAATGCCCCATTAATGGCACGACGAACTATATATTTTTTAGGGGATAAAATATTTGCCAGTAGATTCAGGTTGTTGACATTGTCATCAACGATTAAAATCTTAAAGTTTTTTTCATTTTTCATGATTTTTAACCTAATCTTTTTCGGCTAGCAAGTTTTAGAGTGATTTGGGATTTAATCCAAAAATATTAAAAATTTGATTTTCAACTTCGTTAACACCATAGGTAGTCTGCTGATCCACTAAGATTTGATGCATTCGAGCTAAATTTTCTAGCTGATTAATATAGTATTCAATCTTTGATTTTTCATGATATAAACTGATTAAAACTTTTTCTAGATCAATTTGAGATTCGATAACAAAATTTTGGTGAACTATTAATTTATTTTTATTTGCAAGTAAAATCTTTCGTATGCGGTAAGCAGACATTAAAGAAATCTTGACAGAATATGTCATGGTAAAATATTTTGATTTTAATTAAATGGATTTTTCTTAAGGATAGAAATTAATTAAACAAGCTGCTATTCTTATATGAAAGGTTTTCGACCTCATTGAGATATCCTTTAGGGACTATTGAAATCATTTTTCGCTGCTTTTGAGTTAAGAATTGCTGATCAATTCGACTAGGTAAGTCTCGAATAATATGGGAACATTGATTAATAAATTGATTTGTCCATTCTCGTATAAATAGATGCTGCAAAGGACTTACCAAATCTGTTGTCAAGCCGATAAATTCTATTGTTGCAGTAGATTTAATGCTGAAGCGATTGAGCCATTCTTGTTTTGGACGGGTCAATTGCCAAAAATTAGATGTTATTTTAGGGCCTAAATAGCTGCATACAATTTGGCTTAGGGCATTAAGCGTAATGACTAAGTCTTCGATGGTATAGTCTTCTCTTAATGATTCTTCAATAGAGTCATTCTGATCTGTACTTAATTTTTCTGTTTGAGTAGTACCATTCTTATTAGTTTGAAATACCTTTCTCGTCAGACTCTCAAATAATTTAATAGTTGTATTTAAGTCACTTTTTAGGGCAGATTGCAAAATATTGTTTGCCATTGACTGGACAGTAATACTGCTTTTAAATGCTATGACTAATAGCGTTACAGTATTATTGAGTTTGTAGGTATAGGCAAAATAAGAGTCGATTTGAAACTCTAAGCAGTTAGACAATACTGGAGTTTCTAAAATATTTTTGCGAAACTGTCTAATCAGCTCAATTTTTTGCTCGGGACTAATAATTTTTTCTTTTACATAAAAGTAAGGAATTATTCTGCCCTGCATTAGAGCAATCCCTGCAACTTCAGGTAAGCTAAGAAAGTTCTGAATAAGTTCTTGGTTCATACCCGGACTAATACAAATATTTAGATAGGTAAGCTAAACAAACAAAATCTTTTAACAAATATTTTGCTTGATCTGAAAATTGATTTTAAGTCTACTTTCGTCTGTTGATATATTTTTAGATAATCCATATTTAGAAAATCAAGTGGATACAGTGAAATGCCAAGCAATTTTGGCAATACACATTAAAATGTATTGCCACCCTATAAAAAACGAGAACTTCAGCGCTAGAACTTAGCTAAGTGTGCCCTTTCTAAATGCTGCATTGAACAAACAGGGTTAATCTTGTATTGCTCAAGATGCTTGATTGATCGTGTCTTTAGGTACTGGCTATGCTGCGAGCTTCGTCTATTTCACGACACAACTGCTCAATCAGGCGCTCTGGATTATCTGATTGAAGAATTGCGCCACTGATGGCGATCGCTCCGCACCCAGCACCTGCTGCTCCTGTTATCATCACTTCTGCTACTCGTCCAGGTCGCATGCCGCCCAACGCTACCAGCGGACGCACACTTCTTTGAACACAGGGCTGAAGACCAGATATCCCCAACGGCTCACGGGTGTCATTGGGCTTTGAAGTAGGGCGATAGATGGGGCTAATGGTGGCATAGTCGGCAAGGCCAATATCGGCAGCGTTGAGGGGATCTTGGGCATGACGGGATGCGCCGAGCAGCATATTAGGGAGGATCTGCGATCGCACCTCTTCGAGCGGCACATGTGCCGCCACATGAACGCCATCTAAACTAAACTCCAGCGCGAGATGGGCGTAAGTATGCACCAATAGTTTTGCACCTACAGCCTGGGTCATCGGCTGAAGCATTTTGATGACACCCGCGACGTGAGCCTGAGGGGCTGCTTTATCTCGTACCAGAATGGCAATACGATCGCTTAAAGGGCTGCGCAGAATTTGTTTGACGGCTTCTGTCACCGACTTACCGACCTGCGCACAGGCAGCTTGGTCTGTAATCACTAAAATATCAAAGGGCAGCCCAGACACTAGAAACTCTCCATGCAGCTTATTTCCCCAAGCCTTGAGACATCCATTGTATTAGTAAGCGCAGCCTGTCTTGACTTTATTGTGGGGGATCCGTGGGGATGGCCTCATCCAGTACGGTGGATGGGTGCAGCGATTGGAAGCTACTGCAAATGGATCTGGCGCTGGGTAAAGCGTCCATTTGCACTGCGCGTTGCCGGAACTATTTTAGCGTTGGGTCTGGTTCTAGGAAGTGCGCTGGCGGCGTGGTGCATCATTTCCTTCGCGTATCAAGCCTGGGTTCCTGCTGGATGGATAGTTGAAATAGTTTTGCTGGCAAGCTGTTTTGCAGGGCGCAGCTTACGGGCAGCGGCGCAAGAGGTGCTTCAGGCACTGAATAAAAAATCTATACAAGAGGCTAGGGTTGCGCTCAGCCACTATGTAGGACGCGATACCGATGAGCTAGCAGAACCAGAGATTTTGCGCGCAGTTTTAGAAACCGTTGCCGAAAATTCTACCGATGGTGTGATGGCTCCTTTGTTTTATGCCATTTTGGGGCTGGCTTTACCAGGGGTAGGATCGGTACCGTTTGCGATCGCCTACAAAGCCGCCAGCACCCTCGACTCGATGGTGGGCTACCGCAGCGAACCCTACGCCGATCTAGGCTGGTTCAGCGCTAAGGTAGATGATGTATTGACCTGGATTCCCTGTCGGCTCAATGTTTTTACCTTAGGGGCAATTTCTGGCAAGCTTCAGGCCGTCTGGCGGCTGTGCCAAAAAGATGCGAAGAGGGATCCTAGCCCTAATTCTGGGTGGAGCGAATGTGCCTATGCTGCCATCTTAGGGGTGCAGTTGGGTGGGCTTAATTCTTATAAAGGCGTGATTAAGTTCAAGCCATTACTGGGGAGAGCCTACCAGCCCATTACTCAGGAGCGGATTGAGTATGCGCTGCGGCTGACGCGCAACTGTTTTGTGACCTGGGTGGCGATCGCCATTGCAATTGCGATCACCTTTTCTGCCCCTGTTGTGAATTCCGGAAAGTATGACCGCTCCAATTCCGGAAAGTCTGTCTGGTCAAAAAGTGAAAATGGGGTCGGTTCATCATCAGAATTTAAGATGACCCA
>JAGVDA010000278.1 GCA_020058975.1 Thermosynechococcus sp. WC_1
GAGGGCAAGCAGGAGGGGTTAGATCACGAGCGATCGCTGATTCTCCGAATGCTTGAACGTCGGGTTGGCAAGTTTTCCCAAAAAGCGCGATCGCAAGTTCTGTCACTATCATTTACTGAGCTTGATTCTTTGGGCGAGGCACTACTAGATTTCTCTACGCCATCCGATTTGAATGATTGGTTGCTGACTCTTGGTGCGTAGCTTTCGCAGATAAACACATCGCATTCATTGAGGTAAGCCCCAAACAGATGGCCTACTCCAGCACAAGCAGATGCGATCGCCCTTATCGCAACGAACCACGGGGCGATCGCACCTCGCCTGCTACCATGCCGCTTTAGCACTGACACACTAAAAAATAAAGCGGTCGATGTATATTACACCAACCGCTTTACTTATAAAAATTGTTCAGTCAACTAAGCAGCGACAACAACAGGCGCAACAGCAGCGATAGGATAAACGCTCACTTTTTTGCGGCTCTTACCCTTACGCTCAAAGGTCACAACACCATCAGAGAGTGCATAGAGCGTGTCGTCATTGCCACGACCCACATTTTCACCAGGGTGAACCTTGGTGCCGCGCTGACGAATGATGATATTTCCGGCGCGAACCACTTCGCCGCCATACTTTTTGACGCCCAAGCGCTTCGCGTTTGAGTCGCGACCGTTACGTGTACTACCTGTACCCTTCTTATGAGCCATTGTTACCTTCCCTTAATTCACGCTAGCTAATACTCTGACACTTAATCAACCAACGGTTGATTCAACTTTGGGTTCGGCAGCTTCTAGAGCCTTGCCACCCACGGAGATTGAGTTAATCATGAGCCGTGTTAGCTCTTGACGGTGCCCCTGCTTTTTACGGGTTTTCTTTTTGGGCTGCATCTTGTAGACAATAATCTTTCTGTCTCGGCGATGCTCCATAATGGTGCCCTCTACGACGGCTCCTTCTACCAAGGGTCGCCCGACGGTCACGGTGCTACCGTCACTCACTAGCAAAACCTGATCGATAGAGATGCTTGCATCTTCGTCCTCATGCAAAAGCTCGATGTCGTAGAACCGACCGGGTTCTACTTTGAGCTGTTTGCCGCCCGTTTCAATAATTGCGTATGCCATAGTTCACCTTATTTTTGTTCCGCCGTACAGGTACTTGGTTGATAACCGTGGCTGATGACCAAGTTTATAAAGTCAGTTCACCTGATCCGAGCGAGCGCAATCACGCCAGTTATCTATAGTCCTCAATTTTGAGGCAGATTGTCAAGTCTCAAAATTGACTCCGCTTCAATCTCAGGCTGCTCAAACAAAAAAGCAGAACTCTAGCGCTAGAGTTCTGCTTTTTTATGCAACTACATCAGCTCCGAAACTTAAGCGAAGAAGTCGATGCTGATTTAGAACGTAAAGGTTGTTCTAACAACAGGAACAAACTCAGCGCTGTTGCGCTCGTTGTTTTCTGGGTTGAGAATCACAATTACTCCAGGAGTAATTGTGATATTGCCGTTCACCTTGAATTTATAGAGTGCTTCTAGATGTAGGTTCATGTCGCAATCTGGGATAGCATTTTGGCCTGAACCTGACGCACCACATCTGGAGACGCTACCACCAACAATTCTAGGCTGTTGACCGATGACTAATGCACCCATATTGCCAGGAATTAGAAGGTCAGGGAACACCAGCGTAGTAGCCCAGTTTAGAACTGTAGCGGAATCATTATTAACAGTTGATTCTGCAAAGGTGACGCCACCCCAACCGGAGATATTGAGCCACTTTGCCACTTTCCACGTGAACTCAAGACCTGCTGAGTTTGATTCAGTTCCGACGTTGCCGAAGGGTTGATTGGCAAGTCTACTGCCTGTGCCACCAGCTAAGCTTACAAGGCCACTTTCCTGAAATGAACGCACATAGGTGAGACCCAGACCCAAATTTTTTGTTGGCTTGAACTCTAGTTGAGCAAGAGCTGAATAAGAGCCACCAAATAGACCGCCTGTTGGCCCGACAGGTGTTTTTGGACTATCTGCTAAATACCCAACAGAGGCTGCCAATTTATCATTAAACTTGTAGTTAACGACAACCCCAGAACTGCCAACACTGCTATCTGAGAATCTATAAATTGGATTGAATCGACCAAAACGTGATAGCGAACCATTTGCACTGCTAGACAAGAAGGGATTAAAAGTATCGCCAACAAAGTCATTAAACTCACCTGAGTTTGCAATGATGGTTACTTTTGCTTTTTTACCGATATTGAAACGATACCAAAGGTCATCTAGTTGAAATTGGTTGTTGTTGTCTCCGTCGTAGCCCAGCCGCGCCATGTTAGTTCCACTAACGGTCGAGAAACTTTCGATGTCTCGCGCTTGAAGCCTGACCCGCAATCGATCTGTCCCGTTAAAGCTGGTATCAAAGTTTAAGCGGGCACGGTTGCCAAAAATAGGACGAGCATTCAGGGGAACTCTAGCCTGATTCGCAGAAACGGCTCTACGGTCGTCACCTGAAAACACTTCAGATACAACGAAAAGGACTTCGCCACTGAGCTTGGTAGTGGTTGAAAACTGCTGAGCTTCGAGGGTTTTAGTGCGGGCTTCTAATCCATCCACTCGGCCTTTGAGGGTGGCAAGCTCGGTTCTAAACTCTTCTTGTAGTGCTTTAACGGCTTCAAGATCTTCTTTGGTGGCAAACTTGTCGCTGATTTGGTCTAAGCAAGCATTGAGGGCAGCAGCCAATTCATAGCGCGTTGCGGCACGGTTGCCTCGGAAGGTGCCGTCAGGATAACCCGCAATACAGCCATACCGCTCGACCAAAGATTGCAGTGCCTGAAACGCCCAGTCGGTCGGCTGTACATCAGACAGTTGAGAAACAGACGTAACTTGACCTGCTTCGGTCGAGTTGTTTACATCTGTTACTAAGGTTGAAAAGGTTCCAGGGAGGGCGTTAGGGGCAGCAGGTAAATTGGTTGAAGCAGCAGAAGCTGAAGTCGTAGACTCAGCTATTTCACTGGCTTTTGCTGTGCCAGAGACTAAAAAAGAACCACCGACCAATAGACCCAAGAAAGCAGGCTGAATAAGCCAAGAAAGCTGAAACTTATTAGAATTCATGTAATCCTCACACACCGGATAAAAATTGAGCTGCTCAAAAAATTGAGCAACTTATTTCTGACATCTCTTCTCAAGAAGAGACTTTTTCACAATAACATCAAATATCCGCGATCAAAACCAAGGCTAGGTTAAGGTCTACCCTTCAATTGCGTCATCAACCCTTCAGCGATGGCGGTATCATAGAGTTTTTAGAGATTGGGAGCGCGGCAATTACTCCGCGCTCTAACCTAATTTTAAGCAACCTGTAACGTGCGGACTCCTGGTGCGCAGCGATCGCATCCCTAACCCCCTGACCTTACTTCCATGACAGAAACCCTCCCCGCCCTCTCTAGCCAGTACGAACCCAGTGCCACCGAAGCCAAATGGCAAGCCGCCTGGGAAGAAAATCATGCCTTTCAATCCGATGCCTCTAAAGGGGGTGAACCCTATTGCGTCGTGATTCCGCCGCCCAACGTGACGGGTAGCCTGCACATGGGGCACGCCTTTGAAAGTGCGCTGATTGATACACTGGTGCGCTATCACCGTATGATTGGGCGCAATACCCTATGGCTCCCTGGGACAGACCACGCCAGCATTGCCGTGCAAACCATTTTAGAGCGTCAGCTTAAGGCCGAAGGTAAAACACGCAATGACATTGGGCGTGAAGCGTTTTTAGAAAAAGCTTGGCAGTGGAAGGCGGAATCTGGTGGCACTATTGTTAACCAACTGCGGCGATTGGGTGTCTCGGTAGACTGGAGCCGCGAGCGCTTCACGATGGATGAGGGGTTGTCTAAGGCCGTTTTAGAAGCCTTTGTGCGCTTTTACGAAGAAGGGCTAATTTATCGCGGCAACTATATGGTCAACTGGTGCCCTGCCAGTCAGTCTGCCGTCTCTGATTTAGAAGTAGAGAGCAAAGAAGTAGACGGCAACCTGTGGCACTTCCGCTATCCCCTCACCGATGGATCGGGCCATGTAGAGGTGGCAACTACCCGTCCTGAAACTATGCTGGGCGATACGGCAGTTGCGGTTAACCCAGAAGACGATCGCTACAGGCACCTGATTGGCAAAACCCTCAAGCTGCCCATCATGGAGCGCGAGATCCCCATTATTGGGGATGAGCTGGTAGACCCTGCCTTTGGGACGGGCTGTGTAAAAGTCACCCCCGCCCACGACCCCAATGACTTTGCGATGGGTCAGCGCCATAATTTACCCTTCATTAATATCCTCAATAAAGACGGCACCCTCAACGAAAATGGGGGGCCGTTTGAAGGCTTAGACCGCTTTGATGCGCGCAAAGAAGTGATCGAGTGGCTGCAAAATGAAGGGGCGCTGGTCAAAATTGAAGATTACAAGCACACCGTGCCCTATAGCGATCGCGGTAAGGTGCCCGTAGAGCCGCTGATTTCAACGCAGTGGTTTGTCAAAATTGAGCCAATTGCCCAAAAAACCTTGGCCTTTTTAGATGAGGAGCAGTCCCCACACTTTGTGCCAGAGCGCTGGGGCAAGGTGTACCGCGACTGGCTGGTGAACCTCAAAGACTGGTGTATTTCTCGACAACTGTGGTGGGGGCATCAGATACCCGCTTGGTATGCCATCAGCGAAACCGAGGGCGAAATTAGAGACAATACGCCCTTTGTGGTGGCAAAATCTGAAGCCGAGGCATGGGAAAAAGCCGTTGCTCAGTTTGGCGATCAGGTCAAAATTCAGCAGGATCCTGATGTATTGGATACCTGGTTTTCTTCTGGACTGTGGCCTTTTTCGACATTGGGCTGGCCTGAGGAAACCGCAGATTTAAGTTTTTACTACCCCACCACCACCCTCGTTACCGGATTTGACATCATCTTTTTCTGGGTGGCGCGGATGACGCTAATGGCCTCACACTTTACGGGGGAAATTCCGTTTAAGGATGTGTACATTCACGGCCTTGTGCGAGATGAAAACGGCAAGAAAATGTCGAAGTCGGCAGACAACGGCATTAACCCGCTGATTCTGATCGAAAAATACGGCACCGATGCCCTTCGCTATGCCCTCATCCGTGAAGTGGCGGGGGCAGGTCAAGACATTCGCCTAGAGTACAACCGCGCTACCGACGAGTCTGGCTCTGTGGAAGCATCTCGTAACTTTGCCAACAAGATTTGGAATGCATCGCGGTTTGTGATGATTAACCTTAATGGGCAGACCCCAGCTCAACTGGGCGCACCCAACCGAGACGGCCTAGAACTCGCAGATCGCTGGATTCTAGAAAAGTTTAATCGCCTTGTTTCTCAAACCCGTACATCTATAGATAGCTACGGGTTAGGAGAAGCCGCAAAGGGGCTTTACGAGTTTATGTGGGGCGATTTTTGTGACTGGTACATTGAGCTGGTTAAACCGCGACTTCGCCAAGATGACAGCCCCTCTCGCCTTGCCGCACAGCAGACTTTAGCCTATGTCTTAGAGGGCACGCTGAAGCTTTTGCATCCGTTTATGCCCCATGTGACAGAAGAAATTTGGCATACCCTCACCCAATCTAGCGCCGATGAATTTTTGGCACTTCAGCGCTACCCAGAAGCCGCCGCGCCAATGCTACAGATCAGCTTAGGTGATGACCCTTGGGATAAACCCGAACCGAAGGCAATCGAACCAGAAAAAACTGCTGTGTCCGCCCACACTCCAGCCGCTGCGCCTAAGACCGAAACA
>JAGVDA010000379.1 GCA_020058975.1 Thermosynechococcus sp. WC_1
ATCTGCCGCTCCGCCAGAGTGGAGAGAATAAACATCGCCATATAACCGAGACCGAGCGCCACGATAATGGCCACCACATTGGTGGTAAAGCGGGCCACCAGATAGTAGGCCGCCACCAGCGCCACTATGCCCGCCAGCCGGATCAGCAGGCTCTGGGTAAAGTGGCCGTGGGCCTTGATATAGGCGAGCTGATAGCCGTTGAGCATCATAAAGTGAGAGTCATGCCAAGCACTGTTGGCTGTCTAGCGATAATACAGACTCGTCACTATGGAACCACTGCGGTGACGTTCTATCAAGCTGTTTGCGAACCTTTGACGGGTGGCGGCGATCGCTCCTAGACCATGCTCGAAACCCTGATTACTAATCCCTTCAAGCGTCTTTGGCATTACGCAGTCTATCAATCTATTGTGCTGCCGTTTGTGGCTCTATTTATTGTTATCGCTCTGATCGTTTCTCCTGTCGGCGAATTTCCCTTAAGCGACGACTGGATTTATGCCAAAACGGTGCAGCATTTGCTAGAAACAGGGCAATACAAAGCGCATCCGTATATTAATGCCACTCTGGTTGCTCAAAGCTACTGGGGCGCACTTTTTTGCAAAATTTGGGGTTTTAGCTTTACCACACTCAGAGTTTCAACGTTAGTGCTGGCCTTTGTTAACGCCTGGGCAGTTGCAAAAAGCGGCGTTATTTTGGGTTTTTCTCGAAATCTGGCACTTTTGTGTGGCGCAATGGTGGCGACCAGCCCTTTGGTGCTTCAGCTTTCCTATAGCTTTATGACGGATGTACCGTTTTTTGCACTTTCAAACCTATCTGGGTTTTTCTTTCTGAAAGCACTCCGCTACCCTAAACCTCAGTTTGCAGCTTGGGGAAGCATTGCCGCCGCGTTAGCATTTTTAGTCCGGCAATTTGGAATTCTGCTGCCGCTTGCCTTTCTCATAACAGTTGCTGTTCTGGGTTGGCGAAAGCGCTATGTTTGCTCTAAACCTATGCTTTTAGCGGTTTTAATGCCTTGGGTTGGGGTGATTGGGATTTATAGTGTTTGGGGCGATGCACTGGCATCAGAGACTCCCCTTATAGAATTGAGTGAATCCTATGCTGGCCCTATCCTAGACGGCATTCGTCATATTCCGGTTGCGCTGTGCTATGTGGGTTTATTTGCCTTACCCTTGGGGATCGGCAGAGGAGTGCAAATGATTCAGAGAAGGAGGAGTGGCGGCAAAATTTGGTCTAGGAGACAGTGGTCTATTTTTATCGGGTTTTGCGGGTGTTCGGTCTTTGCATTCTGGCTCCCCCAAATTCTTTACTGGATTAGAAAACTCGTCTTTCGACATGATGCCCAATGGCTGCAAAACTATCCGTACCGAATGCCGTTGATAATCTATAGAACGCTTTTAGATCTTGGCCTTGGCCCGCTTCAATTGCCAGACCCTCAGTTCCAGCCTACCGTTCACATCGGCGAATGGTGGTGGCTCGTGACGTTAGCAGCTTTGTTTGTCGCTGCTCTGCTTTTTATGACGGTAGTAGATAGATTTTGGGCACTGCAAGGTTCTAAACACGAACCACACGCTGTACAGCAAAACCAAGATCTTTTTTTAGTGACTTGGGCGCTGCTGGCACTTGCTGCAACCTACAATCCGTTTCGGGTCGTTATGGTAGATCGATATCTGTTGGTTGCTTTCGTGCCCTTTGTATTATTGCTGGGGCGAGATCTGACGCAGATTAAGTCAACGGTATATCTAAAGCCGATTGTCATCAGTACGATTGTGATTGCTTTATTTAGTGTGGGCAGCCTCCAAGAATACTTAGCCTGGAACCACACTGCATGGGCAGCACATCGTCAACTGGAGGCAAAGTATCATGTAGCAACCCAAGTGGTAGAAGGGATTGATACATTTAATGGCTGGTTTAATAGTGATGCCTACATGCAGCGCTACAACACTCGAAGCTGGTGGGATGTGGGTAAACGAGGCGGTAGCCCTTGGGCGTTGGATAATCAGTATGTGGTTGCCAGTACCGAACCTCGTCCTGGGTATGAGGTACTAGAGAGACTTCCTTATTTTTCATGGTTAGGCTGGAAAGAACGGACGATTGCTATATTTAAACGCTCTAGCCCTGAAGTAAAAAATTAAACCTTTAAGATAGGAGCTTAGACCTGTTGCGAGTGCATTCTAAGCACAGAGATAAAGGAGTGAAAGACTGTGAAAATTACGTTTGTCATTCCTCAAGACAGTTTGGCTGGAGGAATCCGGGCGGTGTCAATCTATGCAGACCAACTCCAAAAGCGAGGTCATGACGTCACGGTTGTGGCGGGGGTGCATCCCCCTAAAACCTATAAAGAAAAAATTAAGGGCTTACTTCAGTTTCGACAGCAGGCTCCTACCGCTTCTCCAACCAACAGTTCCTATTTTGACCCTTTAGATGTTCTTCTTCATACCCTTGAAGCGTATCGTCCTGTAAGAGACAGTGACCTGCCAGATGCTGATGCTGTGATTGCAACCTGGTGGGAAACGGCTGAATGGATTGCGCCACTTTCTGCTGCAAAGGGTAAGAAGGTTTATTTTATTCAGCATTATGAAACGTTTGATTATTTACCGATCAGCCGCGTTGAGGCTACATATCGGCTTCCGTTTTATCAAATTACAGTGGCGCAGTGGCTGGTCGAAGTTCTGCGCGATCGCCACCACTCCCAGCAAATTTCTCTGGTTCCTTACGGCGTTGACCTCAAGCAATTTAACAGTATTTCTCGCCCTAAAGCAGCCGTTCCAACCGTTGGCTTAATGTATGCAACTGCACCCTGGAAAGGCGTAGATATTGCATTACAGGCATTTCAGTCTGCCCTTGAAAACTTGCCAGAACTGCGCTTGGTTGCCTTTGGTTCAGAGCAGCCTTCTGCGCAACTGCCGCTGCCTAAGAATACTCAATATTACTTTCGGCCTGAGCAAGACTGCCTCAAAGACATCTATGCCCAGTGCGACGCATGGCTTTTTAGCAGCCGAGTTGAAGGATTTGGCTTACCCATTTTAGAAGCAATGGCTTGCCATACCCCCGTCATTGCAGTACCGACAGGTGCAGCTCCAGAGCTTTTGGGTAACGGATGCGGGATGTTGCTAGACCGCAATGATTCCGTACTGATCGCGCAAGCAATTCATCAGATAGCTAAGCTAGACGTACTCGAGTGGCAGCAGCTTTCAGCACACGCCTATCAAACCGCCTGTCAAAGAAGCTGGGAAGATGCTGCGAATGACTTTGAGGCAGCTTTACTGGAGGCGATCGCCCCGACATAGCCGTTCAGTCGCCACGCAAAATAGATAGAGTCTATCCACATAAACACTTGTATCTATTTGTACTAATATTTACCCCGCCTGTTAAGGATATCTATAAATTTGGGTAAATTAGCGTATGGCTCTCTGCATGATCGAAGGCCAACTTTGGAATGGGAATTTGCTCTATCAATACAGTTTAGTGAAGTCAACCCTTAAAG
>JAGVDA010000044.1 GCA_020058975.1 Thermosynechococcus sp. WC_1
GCATCTCAGTAAATCCATATACCCAAATATCCCTCACGTTAGCGGATAAATCAGCAACAAAAGACTTAATACTGGAATCCCAAACAATGTCTTCTTCAAGCTTACTGGTGAGTGGATAGGTCTGTCTCCATTCAAGCAAAGGATAGAGCTGATAGCTTCTATTTTTTGTAGAACCCTTCGCTATAATCGAATTTTGTTTAACTAAACGCTGAATATGTTTATTGACAGCCTGTCTAGTAATACCAAATTCTTGAGATGTTATGGCAGCAATATCCTTAGGATGTTCTTCTAGATTCGTCAAGACAAACTGACGAATCTGTTCACCACGCTTATGAGCTTGTACCACCCGCGCTTGACTCCTCGATTGTCAACCATCGTTATTTCTATTGTCAACCATAGCCATTTTATTGTCAACTTAAAGCCAGTTGCCTACTAACACATAAGCTGCCCAGTGAAAGGGGTGGCGGTAGTCTGGGTCTTTTAAGAGCTTGAGTTGAGTTTGTCGTAACGCTTCAGCCTTGGTTGTTCCAGGCTGCGAGAGTGCAGCATAAAAGGTTTCCATAAATAGGCTGCTCGACTCATCATCCACAGACCATAGTGTGGCAATGGTGCTACGGGTGCCTGCCTGCACCGCAACGCCTGCTAAGCCTAAAGATGCACGCTTGTCGCCTGCGGCAGTTTCGCAGGCGCTTAAGACCAGAAGGTCAATGGCTTTACGAAATGGCTGCTGTCGCTTTTCAATCAGATCTTTAAGGTCGTAGAGGTTAATAGGCTTATCCCACGCCAAAATAAAGGTCTGGTCTACGTTGGAGCTAAATTGACCGTGGGTGGCAAAATGCAGCACCGTGACGGCAGAGTTTTCGACCGCATTGGCGATCGCCCGACTGGTGAACTGTTCATTGAGTAACAAACTCCCTGGCAGCTTTTGCACAATGGCCTTGAGTTCGCTGGGCACAAAGGCCAAGGGTGGAAACCCACCCCGCTCTAGGGATAAACCTGCAACAATACTGCGCGTTGGGGTTAAGGGCTTAGGTTCTGGAGAAATGAGCTGAAGACTGGGGGCGATCGCGACCCCATAGCGCTCAAGCAAAAACTGTTTGCCGTCATAGAGCGCCGCTAAAGGGACATTAATTAGCTCACTATCGGGCACAAACACAAGGGTTTTTATCTTTTGCTGCTGTAGCAGGGCTTCGGCTGGCTCGACCAGCCAGCGGTAGAGTTCTTGCCCAAGCTCTTTGGCTTCTGGGGCGGTGTAGGGTTTTTCTAGGGCAGTGCGGAGCTGTGCCACGGTAGCTTCAACCTGTTTACTTAACACAGGACGGGTGATCATCTGAACGGAACCATCCGGTAAGTTCAGCAGCGTGACAATGCGATCGTCTAACACAATGGGATAGAGTAGTGCTGTCTCAGGATGCATGAGCTGGGTTAACGGACGACGACGATCTTCTAGGCAGGAGGATCGCAGAAAATAGGACAGCTCAGCGACTCGCAAGGACTCAATGGCCTGTTGTGCGGTTTTAATGGCTTCTAGGGTGGCGGTTTGGCCATTGCGGGGCTGGAGCAATAAATCCACATACTCTCGGTAGACTGGTTCTACCTGTTCTCGAAACCCATATTGCAGGTCACTTCCTACAGAAACCAGATCTCGGCGCAAACTCTGGAGCAGGTCAACTGCCTCACGGTAGAAGACAAGAGCTGGCTCTGTCTTGCCTTGGGCTTTGAGAATACGACCTAACTGCCATTTCCAGCGATAGCAGCTTTCATCTGCATTGGCTTTCATGGCTAAATTCAGTGCTTCATGGGTGACGGCTTCTGCGTCAGCCCACTGCTGGGTGCTTTCGTAAAGCCGACCGAGATACCCAACGGCAAATGATTCTAAGCGAAGGTCTTGGGTCTGACGTGCCTGCTGGATGGCTTGATTTAACCCCTGGGCGATCGCCTGGGTAGAGGGTGCTTGGGTGGCAAGGCGAAGCGCAATTTGACTCTCGGCGAGCTGAAGCCGCTGCCCTAGGGTTTGGTAGCTAGGGGGCTGCTGACTCAAGAACTGTGCGAGGGTGGATGCTAAGGCTTGCGCCTCTGACCACTGGCGTTGGGCGATTAAGATGTGAAGGCGGTTGAGGTTTGCTTTGGTTTGGGTTTCGGGGCGATCGCCATATTTCAGCACCTGCTGATAGGCATCTAGCGCTTCAGGGAGCTGCTGTTGAGCATAGGCTAAGTTGCCCTGCTGCATGAACAGCGCCGCAGTTTGATGATTGAGGTGGTTGGCTTGGGCAATGGACTGTGCTGCGGTTAAGGTTGCTTTGGCTCGGTCAAATTCACCGACTTGGGTAAGCATTTGACCCAAGTTAAGCGCCATTGCCAGCCGCAGGTTGACATCGGGCTGTTGGGCAATAAGCTGCTCAGATTGGGTGAGGGTGCTACGCGCCCGTGAAAAGTAGCCGAGGGATTGTTCTGCCTGTGCCTGGTTGATTAGGCTACCTGCGGTGCCGGCAAGGTCGTTGAGCTGGCGATAGACTTTTTCTGCTTTTTGCCAGCTTTCTAGGGCAGCGGTTGCTTTACCCTGAGAGAGCTGGAGGCTGCCCTGGGTATTGAGCAGCCGCGCCAGTACGGTATTTTTACTGGCTTGAGAATCAGGCGTAACAAGGGTTAGCCCTCGATTTAGCGCCGTTTGTGCGGCTTCATTTTGCCCTAACTCCTGATAGGCCAAGGTGAGATAGTTGAGTGCTAATGCCTCTTGAATGGGCAACTTGTTTTGCTGAGATTGGTTCGCGGCCTGTTTCCACTGCTGGGCGGCGGCGGCAAAGTTGCCGTTTTGGTAGAGCAATAAGCCTTCTTGAATTTGAGGGTTGGTGGGGGTGCTTTGGGCGTTTACCCGACTTATGCTATGCACACCGATCCACAGCAGCAGCCCTATCAAAAATGCGCTGAGTGCGGTTTTCCATCGTCGTAAGCGTTGTGGTGTCATAGCTACTTAATGACTCAATACTGCAACTAAAGGACGTTCGGTAGCGGGAGACACCTTTGTAGCCTGACAAGGTTGGGGTTGTTGTGGCTTAGCAGTCTCTGAGGCCACGAGACGAACCGCGCCATTCTTCTCAAAAACCCATCCCTGCGCTTCGATGATGGGCGCTGTAGCGGATGGATTGTTTGGGACAGATGAACTCGAGAAGGTCGAAGGGGGACTATCTTGTTTTTGGCTGCTTAGGGAGAGCAGCGGTAAGCGTAAATCTTGCCAAACGGCGCTCCCTTGGGCAGGATCTGACGGGGTGGGGGGCA
>JAGVDA010000345.1 GCA_020058975.1 Thermosynechococcus sp. WC_1
ATTGGCGTGGGTTGAGCGAAGCCGAAACCCAATCCCAGCCTGTAACTTTGTTTATATCTACTTATTTCGCTTTGGTGATTCCTGCTTCGGCAATGGGGAGACAGTTTTGCAGTTGCAGAATGCCGGATGTGACAATGCGATCGCCTGCCTCTAGCCCCTCCAAAACCTCTTGGTCATTGCCAATAATTTTGCCCAGCTTAATCAGCTTTTGTGCCGCGACGGTTTGACCTGGCTCTACTTTGACAGGGGGGCCACCGCCTTCAGCTTGAGCCGCTGCTTTACAGCCAGAGCTTTGAAAAGACTGCGCGATAAAAATAAAGTCTTTGCCGCCCAATCGAGAAATAGCCGTCGTGGGGACGAGCAGCCCTGAGCGGCTACTCCAGACCACCCTAGCGCGCACAAATTGCGCGGTGCGAAGCGTATCACCTGCATTAGCAAAGGCTGCTTTTGCCTGTACTGATTGGGTTGCCGGATCGACATTGGGCGCGACAAAAGAAATTTGACCCGTCCGGACAGCTTTCCCCGCATCATCTAGCAATTTTACGAGCTGCCCTTGGCGAAGGAGCGAAGAACGCTCTAAGGGCACCTGGATTTGCACTTCTAGCTGCTGATTTTGCGAAAGGGTCAGCAATGGCGTTGTTGCACTCACTACATCTCCCTGCTTGACCGGAATATTCCCCACCACCCCAGCGAACGGCGCGGTAATGGTATAGTCTCGCAGTTCCGCTCTGCCTTCAGATACATTGGCCTGTGCCTGGGCAACAGCCTGCTGATTGCGCATCACCTGCGCCTGCGCCCTGGCGATCGCCGAGTTCTGCGCCTGGACATCCGCCTTAGCCTGGTTCAGCTCTGCCTGAGCCGTTTGAATCGCATTGCGCTTTTGCTCTAAGCTCTGCTTACTGGTTGCGCCTGCTGCATACAAATCTTGAAACCGCTTGTAATCTGCTTGATTAAGCTGCACATTGGCTTGAGCAGACGCCTGTTTTGCCTGAAGCGATCTAAGGGTATCTCTCGCACTATCAACATCGGCTCTGGCGGTTTCCACATCAGCCGCTGCGGTATTCACCCCAGCGCCTCGACTGGCAACCTGGGCACGTTGCTGATCTGCATCAATCTGGATCAAAATGTCTCCGGCCTGGACGCGATCGCCCGCCTTCACAAAAATCGTCGAGATCTGGCCTGAAACCTTGGGCTGAAGCGTCACCGACTGTCGAGAATCTAGCGTCGCTGCATAGTCAGAACTTTCTTCAACCGTTGTGACCTTGGCTTGACCGAGGGGCACCGCAAGGGGTGGCGGTGGAGCCATATTGCTGAACATCAGAATAGGCAAAATAACGCGGTTGAAAATCACCCAGCCCACACCGCCAAGAACCAGCAGCCCTAAAATTAATGGCACAAGAAAGCGCCGAGAATTGTTTTGGGGCGGTAGAGACGGCGTTAGCGATTCCGACCCATGGGCATGATTAGAAAGCTCAGCACTCGGCTTTAATTCTAGATTTTGATCCGTATCCTGACTGCTCATAAGGAGGCGTTCCTTTGCACAAGTTTAGGGTGGCAGACGCAAGAGATTTTTTGACAAAATCAACATTGATCAACCCGTATTGTTGAACTCACAACATTCTTGAGGTTGACTCAACGTTCAATTCCTGAATTCTAAGAAAGAAAGCTTGCCCAGTAGGGGTCTTTAGATCTACAGATGCCTCACTTTGTCTCTTGCAGAGAACGCTTAGAAACTTCAACGCCAGATATAAAATTTTTTACCATCATAGCAATCTCAATATCAGGCGTGGGGTTTAT
The DNA here is from genome assembly GCA_020058975.1 of Thermosynechococcus sp. WC_1. Classification (GTDB taxonomy): domain Bacteria; phylum Cyanobacteriota; class Cyanobacteriia; order Thermosynechococcales; family Thermosynechococcaceae; genus JAAURS01. The sequence goes on from JAGVDA010000345.1 coordinate 1,798, forward strand.
CCTCTAAGCACAAAGAATGCAGCGGAGTCTTTTTAAGACACGCTTAAAATCCTAGAATCTTTTCTGCATAAAGCGCCCAGGTCTTACAGATGTATCTCATGAAACGGAGCTTCGCTGTACTTATACCAGTGACAACGGCAATCTAAATTGAACCGAAAATTGAGCCGACCCAAGCGATGCTACAAATATCTGACCATCTCACGTCATTTTAGGGCTTGAGTGCCTGAAGCATGATGCTCAAGCGCCAACTGAAGGATTTTATCCACCAAATATGGAAAGGCAATGCCTGTCGCAGCCCACAGTTCTGGGTACATGCTGGTAGCAGTGAACCCAGGTAGGGTATTAATTTCGTTTAAAAATACTTCCCCTGTTTGCTCAACGTAGAAAAAGTCTACCCGTGAAAGTCCAGCCCCATCAATTGCCTCAAAGGCTTGGATCGCCATCTCTTGAATGGTTTGCGCAATGGTCTGCGGCAGATTCGCTGGAATCACCATCGCAGAGCGCCCTGTCGTATATTTTGTCTCGTAATCGTAAAAGTCGCTGTCAAAAGTGATTTCACCAATCACTGAGGCTTTGGGGTGATCGTTGCCCAATACCGCACATTCCACTTCGCGGGCAGCGGCAACCCCCGCCTCTACAATAATGCGACGGTCATAGCTGGCAGCATTATCGAGGGCAACTTCTAGCTCAGCGCGCGATCGCACTTTAGAAATGCCCACCGATGACCCTAGGTTGGCGGGTTTGACAAAACAGGGGTAGCCCAGCTCTGTCTCTAGGCGATCGCAGAGCTTGGTAAATACGCAAGGGTCTGACCAAATCTGCGATCTTGTGACGCCCAAATACTTAACTTGCGGTAGCCCTGCGGCTGCAAATAGGGTTTTCATGGCTAGCTTATCCATCCCCCCTGCGGAGGCCAACACCCCAGACCCCACGTAAGGTACCTGCATCAACTGCAATAAGCCCTGCACCGTACCGTCTTCTCCATTAGGGCCATGGAGGATGGGAAACCAAACGTCAATGGTTGATGCCTCTGCCGGAAACTGCCAACGATCTAAGGCAACTTCTGCGCCTAAGGGTTTGCCGCTATTAAGGACAGATTGGGCGGTTTCTCCTGCAATCCAGCCGCCATTTTTCTGAATGTAGACTGGCACAAAGTCATATTTATCAAGATTGGGTGCGGTCTGAAGCGCCCGCGCAATCGAGCCTGCGGAGACAATAGAAACCTCATGTTCTCCAGAACATCCGCCAAATAACAGCCCAACCCGATGTTTTGCCACAGCTTTTCTCCGACCACGCTTCAAGATAGACTACCATACCAATCTTCTTACACTAATCGTGCTCGTCTTTCTCAGTTAATAGCAATGGCTGAAGTAAAGTCATTAATTCTGGAATATCTTGATGAACGGCATCCCACACCACGGCGGAATCTACTTTGTCATATTGATGTGCCAAGATATTTCGCATCCCGATAATATCTTTCCAGGGTACTGCTGGATGTTCTGTTCGGAACGTTGGAGATAGGCGATTTGCGGCTTCTCCAATCACAACAATTTCGTAGAGTACGGCAGCCTGAGTACGGCGATCAGATTTCAAAGCGTCATAATCCATCTCAATGGTGAAGCTCAAAATCTCTTGGGCTGCGTTCCACATATCTCGAATAGATTGCTGATCACGCGACATAAAGCACTTGAGCCGATTTTAGAATATTGCGGCTGCGGCTTAAATTATGACTTTGCTCAATGGATTGCTTGGTCAAAATATCTACATCCCGTCCCAGCAAGTCTTCTAACTCATGTTTAATTCGAGCCAGGGTTAGCAGTCCCTTACGGGCATTGGGGGCAAAAGTAATCAGTACATCAATATCGCTAGTAGGTTTGAAGTCATCTCGTAAGACAGATCCAAACAGGGCAAATTCGGCGATTTGCCAGCGATCGCACAGTTTTTTAATGTCAACTATCGGTAGGTTAAGATTTTGGGTCGTCATAACGGTAAAACCCACTTTTTCAGAATAGGATGGCTGCGATTACTTTAGAACCAGCTTTTTATAAAGAATCAACACGACTACTCTGCATCCTACATAGGCTATCCGAGAATAGGAATATAAGCTCTAGTTTTTAAGTTCTAGTTTCAAACGCTAGGTTGATGCCATGCTGCTATCGCAGCTTAAACTCACCTCAGATCAAAAAATTGAGCATCGTATTCTGACCGCTGCGGAACACCTGTTTGCCGTCCAAGGGTATGAGCGCACCACCACCAAACAGCTCGCAGAATTGTCAAAGGTGGCTGAAGGCACGTTGTTTAGACATTTTGAAAGCAAAAAGACCATCCTTGCCGCCGTTATGAGTCGCGGGTGGGACGCGCTTTTAGACGACCTCATTGAAACACTCTGTGAAGTCTCCGATTGCCAAGACATGGTGGGTCTATTACGGCATCGACTTCAGGATGTGCATCGTCATGCCGATCTCATTAAAGTTTGTTTACTGCAAACGCCCTTTCATCCTGAACTTTGTGAAGCTATTCAGCAAAAGCGGCTAAAGCAGATGTTGGATGTTTTAGAAGCTTACATCCAGACGGGGATTGATCGCGGCTGTTACCGACCGCTGAAGGCGGCTAACGTTGCACAGGTGTTACTCGTCATATTTTTGGGAATGAGCTGGTTTGATAATCCGCTGCTCAATGCCCAAGATATTCCCCAAGCGGAAATCCAAATTTCTGAGACTTTAGCCGATATTTTGATGAATGGCTTATTGCTGCATTCTTAGCCCATTGATCAAAACAGCCCTTCACAAAAACAGCGCTGAAGTTTCAGCGCTGTCAACTTAGATAAAAATTTAGGAGGCAGAACCTGCCCTTTAAAGCACGCCCATGTTGGTTAAACCCAAAATGGCACCTGCGCCCAAAATGTGGCCGAAAGCCGTTGTGCCCAAGACGGCACCTAGGCCAAATCCGCCAAACAAGTTTCCGGCAGGTAAGGCTCCACCCGTGCTTTGGTTTTTGATGGTCAGCTTACCAAAGGCGATCGCCAGTACATTGGCAATCACCATCACGATGGCAACATTAGGACTCCAATCTGCTGCTCTGACAGCAACTGCGAGTAGTGTGGGGGTAAACAAAGGTTTGCTCCTTGCGCGCTTGATGAACTTTTTGGATTCTAGCTGTTTTATTTATCAGAGAATGCAGCCCTGATGGCTAAAGCCGCATCAATTGTTTACCAAAATTGCAGTGCGATCAGGATCTACTTTCCGGCTGACGGTCAAGGATAGTTTTACGTTACGATATAGGCCCTGACAGCATTGTTGAGTCTTGCTCTTAGGGCAAAAGCACCTTCTTTTGTTTCAGTCGCCGTTGTGACAGCAACGCCGAATCTTTGCTGCTAATCTAAAGAGTTCTTATTCACTTAGGTCATGATGCATCGCGCTATGGAGAATTTCAACGTTAAGGTCGACCAACAAGATGTCCAACAGCAGCCAAAAGATGTGGGCTATGGCGGTCAGCCTTGGCTGGTAGAAGAGCGCGATGCTTGCGGCGTGGGCTTTATTGCCCATCAGCACGGTGAGGCTTCTCACAACATTATTCAAAAGGCATTGTTTGGCTTAACGTGCGTAGAGCATCGGGGTGGCTGTAGCGCCGACCAAGAATCGGGCGATGGCGCAGGCATTATGACGGCGCTGCCTTGGCCTTTGTTTTTAGAGTGGTTTTCGGCACAGGGTAAGACTGCGCCAGCCCCTAAACAAACGGGCGTAGGGATGGTCTTTTTACCGGCAGATCCGGTTGCGGCGGCGCAATGTCGGCAGATTGCAGCGGCGATCGCCCAAGAAGAGCATCTGTCTGTCCTCGGTTGGCGAGAGGTACCCGTTTATCCTGAGTGCTTGGGTCGCCAAGCAAAAGAAAATCAGCCCCAGATTGAGCAGCTTTTTTTATTAGATTCTGGAGATAACGCATCCGATCAGCAGTCTCTAGAGCAGCATCTATATCTGGTGCGTAAGCGCATTGAGAAAGCCGTCAACGAAACGGGAGAAGCTTGGGCAAAAGACTTTTACTTTTGCTCCCTCTCCAGCCGCACCATTATTTATAAAGGCATGGTGCGCTCTGCTGTGTTGGGTGAGTTTTACCTAGATTTGCAAAACCCTGAGTACGTCAGCGTTTTTGCCCTATATCACCGTCGCTTTAGCACCAATACCTTACCCAAGTGGCCTTTGGCACAGCCCATGCGCTTTTTAGGGCACAACGGCGAAATTAACACCCTGCTGGGCAATGTGAACTGGATGGTAGCGCGACAGGCGACCCTCAGCAGCGAAAGCTGGGGCGATCGCATCGAAGACCTTAAGCCCGTGGTCAATGCCAATAACAGCGATTCCGCCAACCTCGACAACGCGATGGAGCTAC
>JAGVDA010000020.1 GCA_020058975.1 Thermosynechococcus sp. WC_1
CGAGACTGGAGATTTCTTGAAGTCGCTTCAGGAGACGGTTCTAAACTTTTTTGACAAGATCGCCAACAAAGTTTTTGAAGTTGCTTCAGATTGGTTTACAAATCAAATTTTTGGGAAGGCTGGCAAGTTTGGAGACAAAGGATCTGAGGGGAATCTATTTAACGGATCAAAGCTGATTCAATCAATTTTTGGTGGTGGCAATGGGGAAGAATCCAACAATCCTTCAGTCAATGGCATTTCTCTCCCATTTTCTATCGGTGGTGAGGACAATGATGACGATTCATCGATCTTAGGAAATCTCTTTAGCAATTTTGGATTGGGGGGGCAGAATGGAAAATCTACCTGCTGCTGCGATGACTTTAAAAGCAAAATTGGGCCAGACTCCATTCAAAACTTATTTGGGGGAACCTCCGAAAATCTTGATTTAGTAACTAGTGAACTATTCCAGCTCACTAATGTTCTTGGCGGTGATCAGGGAGTAAATGGTCTATTCAGCACTTTCGGCAATCTCCTTGGCAACTTGTCTGGTGGCGGAGGACTGTCTGGACTGCTTGGCGGTGGGGGCGGGGGAATCGGTGGATTACTGGGTTCACTATTTGGCGGGGGAGGCGGCAGTGGTATTGGCTGGGATCTTGGCAGCAGCATTGGCTCTTTAGATGGTCTGGCAAGCGGCATTGACTGGGGTGGCATTGCCAGCAGTTTCAGCGGTCTATTCTACAAGGGCGGCATACCAAACTTTGCAGACGGAGGGATGGCTGAGCTAGCTCAGCTTGGCGCGGCTGTTGTTAAGTCTGCTCAGACCGAGAAGCAAATGAGTGGCGGCAATCAGCCCATCCTCGGCATGTTTAACGCTGGCGAGGCAATCCTGAATCCGAAGGCTGTGGCGGCGCTCGGTGGCAAATATGGCATCGACAAGCTAAATTCTGGCAGCTACCGAATCGACACTTATGCAGGAGGCGGCACTTTTAGTATGGATTCTGCCCCGTCTTTGCCCACGCCCAAACTAAACAATGCTCCTATGGGTAGCAGTGTTCAATCCCTTGAAGTTCGGTATGTCTCGGATTCTTCAGGCACTAAATTCATTAGCCAAGATGATTTTGAAAAAGCGATGGCAGCAAGCGAAGAGCGCTCATCTTCCCGTGGAGCGGCGATCGTTGCTGAAAGACTTCAGAATTCGTCTAGTGCGCGACGGGCGTATGGGTTTTAAGTGATTGAATTGTGTGTATATCGAGCGTACAACAATACTTCGGCCAAAAGCGTCTTTACAGAGTTTCCAAGTGACAGCCTTATTTGCACTCTTTTGCCCCTTCAACAGACGACAGCTTAAGTGAAGTACAACAATGCTGTGCAAAAGTGCTTTTGCACTAATAAAAACCCAGCGGCACTTACCGCTTTACCCGTACAACAATGTTTCAGCCAAAAGCACTTTTGCACCTCGACCGACCGATGGGAATCAATTTGAGTACCTGTACAACAATGCTTTAGTCAAAAGCACTTTTGCACCGCATTGTCTAAAGTGCTTTTGGTGCAATGCTTTCTCGACAATTTTGCAAGGACATCACAAACAAACTGTGATTTTTGTCGGAAAGCGATTCAAAATTCAAGGTTGACGCTCTAAAATCATTGCCGCAAAAGCTTTTTAGCGAATGCAAGATGGATTTTATGGAAACTCAATCACAGCAAAGTGTTGAGCTATTTAAGTAAAACGAGGAAAGATCCTTGCAAAAAGATTGTTGAGGGTAGCTCCTACCCTGTCTAGGCTTACGCCCTGCAACTCGACTAGCAAGCTAGATTTATGAGTTCATCAAAGTCCTCTGACTACCAGAGAACTATTTAACTATAGCACAGGCTTGATTGCTTTAGCAATACTTTGATGTGTCGCTTTTTTTAAGTCTTTTTTAGCTATTTTGGGCGATTCTACGACTTTTCTGTCTTTCTGATTGCACTGCTGCTTTATAAGTGCCACGAACTCCCCTAGTCCATGCTGAGATCGCTCTTTGTTAAGAGTCGCCACAGTTTCGGCTCCATTAGGGTCATAGTGAGCGGGGAACGTTCCTGGTCTTATTTTGGGTTGGGGGTGAGGGATTAGCGCTGAGTTTGGTTTAACGATCGCGATCGCCGCTGACCGTTGAGCCATGAAGGATGCAATTTTTTCTCTTTGTGAATTGCGTCGGTCTGCTAATAGTTGAGAAATTCGGGCAATTTTGCGCTCAGTGGCGGCAAGTTTGGTGCCCTTCACTGAGATACCAGACTGTTGTAATTTATGGAGCGATCGCCGTTTGCGTGCGGCTTGCTGCTGGAGCTGTTCGCGTCGGTTAATTAATCTCTGTTCGTCTAATGAGATCTGGTATTCTTTACCTTGATCATCTACTGCAAGAATCCCGTCCCTCCCGACAGGACATAGGCCAATAGTGACGGTGGATGGCTTGGGGGCGATCGCCGGAACCTTTGAGCAGACAATCTGTAGATACCATCCATCCGGTTTTTTGACGACGCGCAAAACGGCAATGGGAAGGTCGCCTAAATCTTGATAAAGATATGGAACTGTGATTCTGCCAATTTTAGGGATGAGGATTGAGGCATCGCGTGGTTTATTGTTTTTTGTCTTTCCTGCGATCGGTTCAATCTTGATTTTTGCGCCGTCGCCGTAGGAAAGAGAAGTATAGCCATCTCGAATTGACTTGAAGCGTGGTTTGCCACGCTTGCCAGACTTGTATTCTGTCCATGCCTTGCTAAGAGCCTCACAAACCCCGCGAGTATACCAAGCCCCAATCTCCGAGAGAGCGTCCCAGCTTGGATGATTTTTTTGAGCAAAGTAATATTGCAGAGTGAACTTACTTAGAAGCGTTAACCCCAGTTTAGGAACCCTGTATGGCTGAGGGATAGGGCAACACTGACGATATGGACGACGACTATCCACAATTGGGCAGAATGGAGCCATGTTGCCTTCAACCCAGCCAGCATCGTAATCAATCCGACGATAAGCCCAAGGAAGAGGACTGCAAGGCGCAGAAGCCCACTTGCCTTCATGGTCTTTGTACGCTCTAACGAATTGCTCATGCTCAACCAGGCACCCTAGTCCATAATTCCAGATGCTACGACTGATTTCTAGGTATCGGTCAACTTTGGATAGCTGAGTGTTTGAAAACTTGATTTTGAACGCAAACGTTTTAGTTTGCGTTTTGGAGCTAGGCTCTGGCGATTTTGTCCAATCTTGCAACGGTTGTATCATGTCTTTATGGCTAACCTCATATTTCCCACCACTCTTCAACCTCACCGGATAACCGATCGCACTCCCCCAGAATTTGCAGTGTCTGAGTTCATGCCGGACGCTGGCCCAGATTCGCGGATTCTGCTTTCAACTATCCCCCGCAAGGCAACATTAGGTTTTGAATACCAAGGGTTGACCGCTCTCCAGGTAAAAATCATGGACGATTTCTACCTGGAGGAAACTTTTGGAGGGTTTGAAAAGTTTGAACTGCCGTTTATCATCTTCAGAAACATGCAGATGACAAACGTAGACAAAGCAATGATTGCCCGTATGTCTCCTAGCGGTTTATGGCACTTCAAAGAAAAGTACAAGATTGAAACCATCGTCACTGATATTTACCGAATCTCCGTGTCGATTGAAAGCGTTCTGCTTTAGTCCTACAAGACTAAAGGACTTAGCACTATAGAACTATAACCCTAAAAGACTAAAGATACAAGTATCTAAAACGATATGGTGCAGTCTAGCGAAAAAATAATCAGATTGCTTGAGGCTGAGCTAGCCAACGGCACCTTCCTGCGTTACCAGAATTACCAATTAGATCCCTATGTTTATAGAGGGGATAGCTACGAGTTTTTAGGGTTCAATGTAGACAGCGACCCACAGGCCACCATTGACCTGGACAATGCCCCTGCATCA
>JAGVDA010000079.1 GCA_020058975.1 Thermosynechococcus sp. WC_1
AAGAAAATATTCTGCCCGTAAATCTAATTCTGTCGCCGCAAGGGTTAGGGTTGAAGTAATAAAGGTGCGATCGCCGAGATAGTCCGCTATACTGTCACCAATTTTGCTTCAGGTCTTTGCTTGTGAACCTTCGCCGTATCATCCCCTTTTTAGATCCCTCTATTGAGCAGTGGGCCACAGAAGCCCGCTTTCTTCACTGGCTGACTTTTATCTGGCTCTTTATGGGTCTAACCGTTCTTTATTCGGTGTCTTTCCATGTGGGCTTAGTGGAATATGGGGATGGGCTGTACTACTTTAAGCGCCAGCTTTTAGGGGTGGTGCTAGGGCTAATTGGGTTTACCGTAACAGTGCGAATGCCGCTGAAGCGGTTTTTAACCGTTGCGCCAATCTTATTTTTTGTGGTGTTAGGACTGATTTTTCTAACACGGTTCATCGGCACAACGGCCAATGGCGCGACGCGCTGGATTCAGATTGGGCCGTTTCCGCTTCAGCCGACGGAAATTATGAAGCCCCTTTTAATTTTACAAAGCGCCCAGATCTTTGCGCGCTGGACTCGTTTAGCGCTACAAGAAAAGCTGATGTGGCTAGGGCTATTTGCGTTAACGCTGCTAGGAATTTTGATCCAGCCCAACTTAAGTACCGCCGCGCTGTGTGGCATTACGTTGTGGTTAATCGCCTTAGCCGCAGGGCTGCCGTATTTTCAACTGGGGGGAACGGCTATAGCAGGGGTTTTAGTTGCAGTTGCCAGCGTTAGCGTCTCTGCCTATCAAAGGCGGCGGCTGGTTTTTCTGAACCCTTGGGCAGACCCAATGCAGGATGGATATCAGCTCATTCAGAGCCTTTTGGCAGTAGGTTCCGGTGGCCTTTGGGGGACAGGCTTCGGGCAATCTCAACAGAAGCTTTCGTACCTACCCGAGCAGCATACAGATTTTATTTTTTCTATTTTTAGTGAAGAATTTGGTTTGATGGGCAGCGTCTTTTTAATTTTGATGCTGATGCTCTATAGTTTTTTGGCGCTAAAAGTGGCAATCAAAACCCCTCACCCTGTCTATCGCCTCATTGCGATTGGGGCTATGGTGTTTATGGTAGGTCAGTCTTTTCTACATATTGGTGTGGCTGTGGGGGTACTGCCCACGACGGGTTTACCCTTCCCGCTGTTTAGCTACGGCAGTAACTCAATGATTGCCAGCTTGGTGATCGCGGGGCTACTGATTCGGGTCGCCCGTGAAAGCGAAGAATCGAACGTGGTTCCCTTGCTCCGCCGCGCTCGTTAGAATTAAGTCAGATTGTTAACTTGGGCAACATCCGCTGCGATGAACTTTTTTGATCAAGTGCAGCTGAGCCTGTATTCCTTAAATCAGTGGGCGAATGCCCTTGTAGAGCATCAGCTCAGCCATTTAAGCATTTTTAGCCTTGCCTTACTCTTTGGGGTAGGGTTACTCACCAGTTTTACGCCCTGCACGCTCTCGATGTTGCCCATTACCGTGGGCTACATTGGCGGCTATGAAGCGCAGAGTCGATGGCGGGGGATGGCGCAGTCTGCGTGGTTTGCCCTTGGCCTTTCCACGACACTGGCTGGGTTGGGTATTGGTGCGGCATTACTGGGGCAAGTTTACGGACAGGTGGGGACTGGCCTAGGTTTAGCCGTGAGCGCCACTGCTATTTTGATGGGGCTTTATCTACTGGAGGCACTGCCCTTAAGACTGCCGACCCTCTCTTTAGGCCAAAACTGGAATCTAGAGAATGTCCCGAAAGGGGTTCGCGCTTTTCTGCTGGGGCTAACCTTTGGGCTAGTGGCATCGCCGTGCAGTACACCAGTGTTGGCGACGCTCTTGGCCTGGATTTCTAGTACGCAGAATCCGGCTTTGGGGGCTGGCCTACTGCTGGCTTATACCTCTGGGTATGTGCTGCCCATTATTGTGGTAGGAACCTTTACGGCAACGCTGAAGCAGTTTTTGCTCATTCGCCGCTGGTCTGGCTGGATTAATCCGGTGAGTGGGGTTTTGCTGGTGGGGTTTGGCGTATTTTCTTTAATGACTCGGTTTTGGCCTGCTGTGGCTTAGGGATTCGTCTAGGGGTTTAATGGCATGACGGTTCTTCGCACGTTTTCGCTCATGAATTTTTTCCGTAAGGATGTGCTGCCGTTTCTGGCAGATTTTGGTCTGGCGATTGTGCTGCTGCTGGCGATCGCATTCTTCAGCATTTCTGGCACCGTCATTGAGCAAGGGCAGCCCATCACCTTTTACCAGGCGAATTACCCTGAAGCCCCCGCACTATTTGGCTTTTTAAGCTGGAAGGTGCTGCTAAACCTAGGGCTAAACCACGTTTACTCAACCTGGTGGTTTTTATCGCTACTGGTTTTATTTGGGTTGAGCTTAGCCACCTGCACCTACAGCAGACAAATTCCGGCACTTAAAGCCGCCCGCACCTGGAAATTTTATGAGAAACCCCGCCAGTTTGAGAAGTTAGCCCTTAGCACCAGCCTTCCGACAGAATCTTTGTCTGGGCTGGTGCAAGGACTTGAGAAACGTCGCTACAAAATT